>NZ_VOYQ01000085.1:0-4253 GCF_013420195.1 Acinetobacter sp. YH01024 | reverse complement strand
TTACGACCGTTCCTGAATTTAATCCACTTACACATCGACCAGTAACACATCCGCAGCGTGCTAAAGTTGTGGGGCCTGCCGGTGAAGAAATCCATGTTGATGAATGGGGGCGGATAAAAGTCCGTTTCTTGTTTACCCGTTCTGATGATCATAGCCATGATGGTGGTGCAGGTGCGAATAATAATGACACAGACTCGGCTTGGGTTGATGTGTTGACCCCTTGGGCCGGCGAAGGTTATGGCGCACGCTTCTTACCTCGAATTGGTGAAATAGTTGTCGTCGATTTCTTTGATGGCAACATTGACCGACCTTTTGTCGTGGGTCGTATTCATGAAGCGCAGCGTAGTCCCACTAAATTTGACAATAAAGGACAATTACCCGATACCAAAAAACTCGCGGGAATTCGTTCCAAAGAAGTGGCGGGAGAGGGTTTTGGTCAATTACGCTTTGATGACACCACGGGGCAAATTAGTACCCAGCTACAAAGTAGTCATGGTGCGAGCCAACTGAACCTCGGTAAGCTCAGTCATCCAAAAGATAAAGCAGAAAGTGAAGATCGGGGTGAAGGTTTTGAGCTGCGGACCGATCAATGGGGGGCAGTACGAGCTGGACAAGGTTTATTGGTGTCGACTTATAAACAGGAAAAGGCCAATGGTGAACATTTAGATGCAGAGATTGCAAGAACACAGCTGGAGACGAGTCATAGTAATAGTAAGTCTTTAAGTGATATTGCAAAGCAACAAAAAACAGATGAAATTGAATCTGTTGAACAGCTAAAAGCTTTTGCCAGTGAAATAGAAAAAGATATTGCGAAATTTAAAAAAGCCATTCTTTTACTCAATTCGGTCGATGGTATTGCGCTGAGTACACCAGAGGATATTCATTTATCAGCAACAGGCATGATCAACCAAATTGCCGGTGATAGCATTAACCTGAGTACGCAAAAAAATATTGTGGGACAAGCTTTAGGTAAGGTTAGCTTATTTGCAGCTCAAGGTGGTATTAAAGCAATAGCAGCGCAAAGTAAAGTCGAAATTCAGGCGCAGTCTGATGCTTTGGATATTTTGGCAAAAAAAGGAATTACGATTTCTTCTACTGAGGACAAAATAGAGATTAGCAGTCCGAAAGAGATTGTGATCACAGGAGCTTCTTCCCAAATTACTTTAAATGGCTCGGGAATTTTTGCTAAGACAGGCGGTAAATTTGAAGTAAATGCAGGGCAGCATCTATTTAAACCAGCATCGAGTGCTAGCAAGTCTGCACAACTTTCTACTTCTAATCCGATGAAAGGGGCCTTAGAACTGCTTAAGAGCTATGGTGGTCAAGATTTCTTTAGCGGAACTGGATTTAAAGTGATTGATGCTTTGGGCAAGCAAGTTACAGGAAAATTAGACGGCAATGGCTTTGCACAAGTCACAGGAATTGCACCGGGACCTGCGAAAGTGGAGTTTGATAAAGATCCACGCAGTGCTTGGGATTCAGCGAGTCATTTTAACCGCAACTATGATTGGGCGGAAAAAGTGGTACCAGGCGCTTCGGACTTTTTACAAAATACATTGGGTTCGTTGGGGCAAAATTTAACATCACAGTTAAAAGATAATCTCTTTAATTTAAATGCCGATTCTTTAAAAAATATAGGAAAAAATGCATTAAAAGATCTAGGTGGACAGGCATTAAATCAATTTAAAGACCAAGTCACCAATTCCGCACTATCTGCAATTTCATCGAAACTTAACTTGGGGCTTTCTGCTTCACAAATGGCAAGTTTGGGTCAGGGGGCACAAGGCTTATCCAGTGTATTAGGTGGAAGTGGAATGAGTAACGGCATCGTTTCTGGGTCAACGGCTGCCGCAGTTCAGAACTCACAAGCAACCATTGATAAGGACATTGTGGGCCGTAAAATTTCTTATTCCACACGCGCATTGACCTATACAGAAACCATTCGAGAAGGCTCTGCAACGCCCGCGAATGTGACAGCTGCACCAGTCGCAGTGCCTAAAGTGCCTGAAATAAAAGTAGCGGAAGCGGCACCAGCACAAGCGATACCAGTCCTTGCTAGTGATGATGATTGGGTGGACCGGAAACAATATTCAAGTCCTTACCTTACTTACAGTGAAACCACACGACCGAAAAAGAACAATGGTTAGTACTTCATAAGAGCGACAGCAAAACACAATTTTAAATATTTAGAATTTGAGTAATAGGTTTTTACATGACAACTGAGCAAAATGTTCAACAAGAACAACAGACAACAACTAAGCCAGCAGTTGAACTGGCGATTTTTAACTTAGAGAGTGTGACGCATACAGAAGATCATAAGTTTATTGCACATCAAATTGAAAACTATTTAAAGCAATGTGGTAATACCAACTTAGGGCAGTTGAAAAGTCTTGCTAATGTACCAACGGTTGCCAATATTTTTGCACTTTCAGGTTCAGTCTTAGATTTACTATTGTTTTGTACTGAGCAAAAACAAGGTGAGTCAGGAGTACAGCAAGGCGCTTTACTTTGTATGAACTTGATTGGTTTATACTTAGAACCCAAAGCCGAAGCTCATGTACGAATGGCTTTACGTCCTTTATTGGGACTCATGGCTGAATGTTTATATCCGCAAAATGGTAAAGTCAAAGAAGCCGATATCCGTCGCATGTCTTTGCATTTAAATGCGCAAATGGCAGGGGATATAGAAAAATTCCTGACTGAAACACAAGCTAAATTACCTACCTTGCTTTCAGGTGCAAGCACATTGGGTATATCCATACTCTCAGCCTTTGCAACTGAAACGAAATCAGGACTGGTATCACCAACCATTAATTTTGGCGCAACTGCCGAAAAACGAGATCCAACGGAACAATTTAGTAACTGGACGAAACCGCTGATTGATCTGACACAAACCAGTGTGCTTGCTAGTTTGATACCGAAACTTAAAAAGCCAACAGGGGTCACATCTTTACAGTTGGAAGCACAACAAGCACAATCGCTTTTACCGAATCTAATTCAGCAACAAGCAAATACAGGTACAAAATATAGTATTGCTTGGTTGATACAAGAAACCTTAAAAGCCATCAAAAAACAAGGCAATAAAGCCAGTGCCAGCGTGCCGATTAATCAAACTGGTGAGCATGAGCAGCATACAACAGGTGATACTTTAGAGTTTTTAACTTTACAGGCCGATGCACTGAATAATCCGCCTTGCCAAGGAGCTGACTCACAATCTAAGCACAGTATCAGCTATTCCATTGGCGCAGAACGAGTCAATCATACTGATTTCTACTTACCCAAAGTGGGCTTTAGCTTCAGCCGTCAATATAATTCGCAAATGCATGAGTTTGATGGAAGCATGATGGGAGCGCGTTGGATGATGCCTTTTTCGAATGTCATTAGCCAAAATAAAAATGGCTACTTATTTATAGACAGTAATGGGCGCAAGCATCAGTTGCCTGAGTCAATCCTGTATGAAGCATACACGGTGCCTTATGAGGGCTTTACGGTAGAACCTTTAGAAAATGAAGATTTGCTACTAAACTTTGGTTCAGCGTGGAGTTTCCATTTTCACAGCTTTAATGGCGGAAAACACTATCAGTTGATTCAGCAATTCAATGAAGAAACAGATGAAAAAGTTGCTTTAAGTTATTTACTATTTGAACAGCAGGCTTATCTGCAAAGTATTGATTTTCAATTGAAGAAAGCTAAACACCAGCTCAAGTTTGCCTTTAATGATCAAGTAAAAGTTATCGCTGCTTTTGTGGATGAACAGGCAGAGCCAGTGTCACGTTATGAATATGATACGCAAGGCAATTTAATTAAGGCTGTAGATCAAAATGGCCATGTACGCAGCTATGAATATAATGATGCGCATCAACTGACTCGCTATACCGACCGTACTGGTCGTGGGCAAAATATCCGTTATGAATCAAAAGAGGCGAATGCCAAAGCCATCGCAGAATGGGCAGATGACGGCAGCTTTAAGACCCGTTTGGAGTGGCATCCACGACTGCGCCAAGTTGCTGTATATGATGCTTATGATGTGCCGACCTATTACTATTTTGACTTAGATGGTTTTACCTATCGCACACGCTTAGCCGATGGCCGTGAAAAATGGCTATCGCGTGACAGTCAAAAACGCATTACCCGTCAAATTGATTTTGCAGGCCTAGAAACCGAACAAGTTTATAACGAGCAAGATCAGCTGATTAAAATTGTACAGCCGAATGGCGGCATCATCCGTTTTGCCTATGATGAAGCAGGAAATT
>NZ_VOYQ01000084.1:0-4595 GCF_013420195.1 Acinetobacter sp. YH01024 | reverse complement strand
TGAAATTCATGCACGTGTAGCAGTCCTCAACAGATTTACGGAATTAGGTCGACCACTTACCCAAGTTACGCCTTAAATTTGGCTCAATTAGGGGGCTTTGTATTTCAAATCTTTGTGCAACAAAGCCAGTGTAAAATATATCCTCAAACTTAATCATGCAATCAACTCCCTTAAATTTCTTAATTTTTTAAGTTACTATTAAAAAACCATTAGCTAAAATTAAAATCAATCAATTGGACAACCAGTTAATTGCTTATTTCTATCAACATCTTTATAGAAAGCAACCCAAACATACACCCTATTATTATCTAAATCATCCCGGAAATAATTACCCTCCCTATCTTTTAATACCTGTTGGTTGGGATATAAAACTCTTATAGATTCATTTTTACCCCTACAAAAAACCCAATATTTATTATCTATTATGTAGTTTAAATACCATCCATTATTTAAAATTTTTTTTATTGTTTTATCAAACCTTTCATTTGAAAAATTTTTCTTTTCCAAACTTAAGGTAACCATATTATAGTATGAATTACCACCATATGATTCAACAACATAGCCATCATTAAAATTTTCTTTTAAATCTTTAGAAAACCTACCATTATATTCTTTTTCATTGGTAATGCATCCTACCTGTAGAACACTACAGAATAATATAAAAATTAATAATAATTTCATTTTAACCTCAAAAAGATTTATGCCATTGATCAAGAACATTCCCTATACTAGCCCCTTCAGGTGCCTTATTAAGAATACGTTCTATTTCTTTTGCTTCCACTTTTCTATTTATTTTTTTCAAATAGTCTACAGGAGATAAGTTTTTGTCACTTACTCCTCCGAAACTTAGATCCCATTCTGGTGTACCAATACCTAACTCAAATGCAAATGGTTGTTTTCCATTTATAGTATTCGCTACCATATCTTTATTTACAACGGTACTTCCCCCAAACTTAATTAATGCACCAGCATTTCCAGATAAAGATGCTCCTTGAATAAAGTTATCTGTAATTTCTGTGTAATTTGAGCCTTGACCATTAAATATACGCCCCATCAGGCTTTGTTGCACAAACCTATCTGTAAAGGCTTTTTCAGCGATATAATTTTCAAATGAAGAAGCCTACACACAAAATCTATCGCACAACCAATTGGCCCGCATATAACCGAGCACTCATGAGTCGCGGAAATATTGCCATTTGGTTTGATCCTGCTACGCAATGGTATGCTCCATCAAAAGGCAAACAAGGGCGAAATCAAACCTACTCCGACGCAGCTATCCAATGCTGCTTAATGATTAAATCCTTATTCCGTCTATCTTTACGTATGGTCACTGGCTTTGTTCAAAGTCTCATTCATCTTTATAGATTAGATTGGACAGCCCCAGATTATTCCACTATTTGTAGAAGACAAAAGCATATTGATATTGCAATTAACTATCAAAAAAGCAGTAATGGTCTCCATCTACTCGTTGATTCTACTGGCTTAAAGTTTTTAGGTGAAGGCGAATGGAAACGTAAAAAAAATCAGCCTGAATATCGTCGCCAATGGCGTAAATTACATATTGGTATCGATGCTGAAACCCTTCAAATACGCGCTATTTAGCTCACAACCAACAATGTGAGTGATTCACAGGTGCTTGGTGATTTACGGGATCAGATTCCACAAGAAGAACAGATTGACTCCGTCTATACAGATGGGGCTTATGACACCAAGCAATGCCGCCAGGTAATCGCAGACCGACAAGCGCATGCGGTGATTCCACCAAGAAAAAATGCGAAACCTTGGAAAGATACAAAGACCAGCTCGCTAGAGCGAAATGAATTACTTCGAACAGTTAAACGTTTAGGCAGGACACTATGGAAAAAATGGTCAGGCTATCATCGCCGAAGTTTGGTAGAAACCAAGATGCATTGCATCAAATCTTACGAAGCAGTGCTTCTCAGGTGATTGGCTTAGTACAAGGAATTTCAAAAGCCAAGTCAATGACATGCATGCACGTGTGGCAGTATTAAATAAATTTACGGAGTTGGGCGGACCTCACACCCAAGTTGTCACTTAAATTTAGATAACTTGGGGAAAGTTTAGCTTTTGAATGTTTGTGCAACAAAGCAATTATAATCTGAAAAAATTAAGCTCATTTCATTCAAATATAATGCTTTGCTTTTATTCACTTCATTTTTCAACTGACTTAAGATCTGCCCTCTTTCTATTTTATTCTTTTCACAACTACATAAGAAAAAAATTACTGTAATCATTAAGAATAATTTCATATTATAGCCCTCCAAAAGAGCGCATTAATCTAATTGCATAAAGCTCGGTATCTTTAGTATTTCCTATTAATTTACTGTGTGAAAAGTCAAAATACATTAAACTAGGTGTGGATATAAGCTCCTGTATTTACTTGAACTTCACCACTCGAAACAGGCACATCAGCACCGACAGCAACTCCACAAGGAAAACCAAATGAATTTCCATCTAAAGTTTGATCTGTTAGATATTCTCTATTCACCTTGGAATCTAACTCAAGTTATTTTTAGCGACAGAACCAGTGAGCTAGCAGCCTAAAATTTCCTAAGTGGAAGTCTCCTGTTATTTCAGCACGCATCAATCATTTAAAATACCCCAAAGCTTTTAACTTAGGAACAAATTTTTTATTAAAATAAATTATTGAAAAACTACAAACTAATGCAAAAGAAATCAAAGTAAAAGCAAAATAAATATTGTTTTGATCAAAATATATATGGAAATCATCTACAAACTCATGAATATGAAAAAAAGGAAAAATAAAAGCAATAGCAAACAGTAAATATAATAAAGAACTAAATACCACTTTAAAAAAATGACCCAGTATACTTACTTTAATTAAAGCTTTAGCATAAAAATTTAAAATTAAAATCATATAAATCATATATAACAAGAAAAACATAGCCGTTTTAAACCAAATCATTAACTATCTCACTAATTATTTTGCACAAGATGGCAAGGTTATTTTCCCAGTACCCATTAATTCACCAGCACCTGTTATTTTACCCTCTAGTAATGCACCTGCTAGTTCGCCTGGAGTTCGATTAATTCCAGAAGTACCCAATGGTTTATTCATCAAATCTACTCTCATATATGGAGCCCTTTGAATTACTGCCTTATTCACAGATCCTCCAATGCCACCACCAACCATAGCTCCTACTACAGCACCAGCATCATAATTACACATATTCGCAACTTCCTTCTTCGCAGCAAATAATCCCACACCTTGACCCAGCACTGAAGAAACTCCTGCACCTCCTGCTGCACCTACAGCATGTGATGCCCAAGGATTTACAGCCCCCACTGCACCTCCTGCAACACACCCAATTGCAGCACCTTTCCACTCTCCTGTTGTATAACCACCAACAGCACCAGCTATGCAGCCATATGCAGCACCAGCAGCATTTAAGGGAGTTAATCCCAATTGATCGACCCACAGATTCGGATCACTGACATAAGCAGAATTATTTAATCCACCAAATAATCCAATCGGATCTTTACTCACATACCTTGCACTAAACGGCTCATAATAACGGTAACGGTTATAATGTAATCCAGTTTCACTATCGTAATATTGCCCTTGAAAACGAATACTTGTTTGCTCTAATAAATTGTCACTAGTCTTAATCTCTAAAGCTTCACCCCATACATCCTGCTTAATTTCCCATATACATTCACCTAACTCATTTGTTAAAGTCTGCGGTGTTCCAACTTGGTCACAGTGATAAAAAAGTACCCGCTCCAATTCAGCTTTATTTTTTCGTGTTTCAGTTTTCCATATCGGGTCTTTATAAACCGAATAATCTTCATGCTGAAATTGAGCATAATATGGAGTTTCTAAAAGCTTGATAAAACCTGTATAGCCCGTTTGCAGCAGCGGTACAAAACTCTGCGGTTCATAGACATAATGCTTGGTGTAGTTTTCTTCAACGTCATTAGATTGCTGTAACTCCCAAATCATCAGGTCACCGTCCCAGCCGAATAAGGTCAGGGTTTGCGCATTTTGATTTTTCTTGTATAAACGCCTTCCAAATACATCATAACCATATTCAGTCGCCTGACCATTAAGCTCACTTTGGATCAAACGGTTCAGGTTATCTCATGTCAGTTTTAATGTTTTGCCTGCAGGGCTGCTTTCAATGCAGACAAGTCATTTTAGATCGAGATGCACATGCGATCATTCCACCTAGGAAGAATGCAAAGCCGTGGAAAGATCAGCAAGCGAAGTCAGTAGCGCGGAACGAGTTATTAAAAACAGTCAAACAGCTAGGTAGATCGCTTTGGAAAAAATGGTCAGGCTATCATCGGCGAAGTTTGGTTGAAACTAAGATGTACTGCATTAAATTATTAGGCGATAAACTCAGTGCTAAGAACTTTCAAAGCCAAGTCAATGAAGTACATGCCCGTATAGCCATTTTAAATAAATTTACAGACTTAGGCAGATTGATGTGTGCTGAAAAAACAGGAGGTTTTAACTTGGTAAACTAAACACACTCATCAGGAGTTTACCATGAGCAAGAAACACAAGACTTACACCACAGAATTTAAAGCTGAAGCCATCAAATTAATTG
>NZ_VOYQ01000083.1:0-4775 GCF_013420195.1 Acinetobacter sp. YH01024 | reverse complement strand
TGGAGCGACAATTGATGTAATTCGAGAATACATCCAAAACCAAGAGAGACCCGACTGAAAAGGCGTGCTATCCATCTCCATCTAAATCACAGATTATAGATGGAGAATTCCGCACATTTAGTTAAAAATACCCGTGCACTTTGCCCCAGTTGAATGGCGCTATTGCCTTCACGTAATGCCACTTTGACACTATAAGTACGAGACTGATCGGCAGCAGGACTAATTTCACGTACATAGCCTGCAAATTTTTCCTGTGGTTTCGACCACAAGGTAACCCATGCATCCTGCCCTGTTTTAATTTCAGTAACCGCTTGTTCAGGCACACCAATGACCACGTCACGTTCACCTGCTATCGCCAATTGAAATGCCGGTTGTCCTGCTGCAATCACTTGACCAATCTCAATATTACGCTCAGTAATGACCCCATTTTTATTGGCAATTAATTGGTTATAACCGGTCTGATTACGACTCACATCATAATTGGATTGCGCTTGCTTTAAATTCGACTGTGCTGCTTTATATTGGTTTTCCACCGCATCGTACTGCGAACGACTCACAGCATTGACTGGCAATAATTGCTTAAAGCGTTTTAGTTCATCTTCAGCAATTTGTGCAGCGGAACGCGCACTTTCAAGCTGCGCTTGTGCTGCATTCAGTTGCAACTGTGCATCTTTGACGTCTAATTTTGCCAAGACTTGCCCGACTCGGACTTGGTCTCCAACATCGACATAGCGCTCAGTGATTTGACCGCCAACCCGAAACGCTAAAGCTGTTTGCTGGCGTGCTTGTACATCACCCGCATAACTTTTTTGTTCAAAATGTGTGGCGCCTGGCTGAGTCACCATCACAAATGGCACTTCCTGTTCCGTTTGGGCTTTATCCTTGCTGCATCCCCATAAGGTCACACTGCAAACGATAATCATGCTGACAACTGTGATCTTAATCGTACTCATGAAGTTCGCTCTTAATAAAAAGTCTTTTTTAGGGCAGAATATTATTCAATTAATTTGGTTATTTTTTAATTAATAAACCATGCGGTACATTAATTAGATTAATTATCCTAAATCAATGACCTTTTCGCCTTTTTTGGAATTTTTTCAGCAAATGAATGTCGGCCGCCCAAAAGACTTAGAAAAACGACAACGGATTTTAGAGTCTGCAAAACAATTATTTTTAGAAATGGGCTATCACGGTTGCAGCATGAATCAGATTGCCCAACATGCAGCGGTCACCAAACTGACGGTCTATAATCATTTTCAGGACAAAGCCACCTTATTTACCAGTGCGATTGAAGACACCTGTGAATATATTTTGAATACCCGCCCGCGACATCTGCACAGCGAAAGTCATTTTATGCAGGCTTTCGTTGAAATTTGTGAGTTGGGGCTGAACATCATGAATTTGCCTGAAGCCATTAAACTGGATTTATTACTTTTGGAGTTGGCTGCCGAACACAGTCCTTTGGTGGAACAGTTTTTCCGTGCCTCACATTTAAAAATGCGCCAAGTCTGGGAAAACTTTTTTCAAGATGCAGCAGCTTTAAATTTCATTCAGCAGGATCACCCTGCCCGACAAACTGAACTGATTGTGTCGCTACTGATGGGACTACGCCATCAAGAGGTTTTATTGGGCATGCGCCCAGTACCTGAAGCAGCAGAGCGGCAAGCCATTATTCACTCTGCCATCGAAATCTTTATGCTGAAATATCAACTCAGCACGCAGAGCTAAGCATTTTCTGAAATATTTCAACGCTAAACTGAAACAAATGGCATAGCTATTGCTCATTTACCTAGAAAAGTCATCCGACTTTTGTCTGTACCCCCTTTTGCCACAGCACTTTCGGGGTATAGTCGAGACAGGAATACACGGAGAAATAACCAATGATTCAACAAATTGATGCTCCATTACGTGAAGACGTGCGCTTACTGGGCAATTTATTGGGTGAAACCCTAAAGCAGCATGCAGGACAAGATTTGTTTAATCAGGTAGAGCAAATTCGTGCTTTGTCTAAAGGCGCGCGCGATGGACAAGTTGAAGCCGAAAAACAGTTAGAACAATTATTTTTAAATTTAAAAGATGAAGAAATTCTGCCACTGACCCGTGCATTTACACACTTTCTCAACTTTGCCAATATTGCCGAACAATACAATGTGGTGCGCAGCCGTCGCCAAAGTGAGTTTGATGAGCAAGCACCATCACCGAATCCACTCGATCATTTATTTGAAAAATTTAAAAGCAATAACATCAGTGCGGAACAACTGTTCCAACAAATTTGTGAATTAAAAATTGAACTGGTCCTGACTGCACATCCAACTGAAGTCAGCCGCCGTACCTTGATCCAAAAATATGATGGGATTAATGATTGCCTGTTTAAAATGGATCAGCAAAAACTTACGCCACGCGAACGCAAAGCCGTACTGGATGATTTAAAACAACTGATTTGCTCGGCATGGCAAACCGACGAAATTCGTCAACACCGCCCGACGCCTGTCGACGAAGCTAAATGGGGCTTCACGACCATTGAACAGACCTTGTGGAATGCTGTACCCAAATTCATGCGTGAATTGGATGGCATGGTTCAAGATCATTGTGGCAAGACCTTGCCTTTAAATGTTGCCCCTGTGCGCTTTGCATCATGGATGGGCGGTGACCGTGATGGCAACCCAAACGTCACCCATAACATTACTCAAGAAGTGCTTTGGCTTTCACGTTGGAAAGCTGCCGACCTGTATTTACGCGATATCGAAGACCTACGTTGGGAACTTTCGATTCAACAATGCAGTAAAGAACTCAGTGATGCTTTGGGCCATTTCCACCCTGAACCGTATCGTGAATATCTACGTGATGCGCGGGAACGCCTCAAAGCCACTCGTCACTGGTTGGCACTAAAACTCCGTGGTGAAGATGCTGACGATAGCCAAGTCATTAAAAGCCGCCATGAGCTGCTCGATCCACTATTGGTTTGCTACCGTTCACTGATTGACAGCGGTTTACCTGAAATTGCCAATGGTCAGTTACTCGACTTTATTCATCGAGTGAATTGCTTCGGTATCGAATTACTCAAACTCGATATTCGTCAGGAGTCGACTCGTCATCGCCAAGCGATTTCTGCCATTACTGAATATTTAGGTTTAGGCAATTTTGAAACATGGACGGAGCAAGCCCGTCAAAACTTCTTGATTCAGGAACTGCAAAGCAAACGTCCACTGCTACCGAAGTTTTTAAATGAGCCAAAACAAAGCCTGATTGAACATCCAGATGTACAAGAAGTCTTTGCGACCATGCGCACTTTGGCAGAACAGCCACCTGAAAGTTTAGGGGCTTATATTATTTCCATGGCCGAACATCCAAGTGATGTCTTGGCCGTATTGTTACTGCAAAAAGAAGCCGGCATCAAACAAGCGCTACGTGTCGTGCCACTGTTTGAAACCTTAAAAGATTTGGATGGTGCAGCCCGTACCATGAATACCCTATTTAATATGCATTGGTATAAGCAGCATATTCAGGGTAAACACGAGGTGATGATTGGCTATTCAGACTCAGCCAAAGATGCGGGCTTTATGTCGGCAAACTGGGCGCAGTATCGTGCACAGGAAGAATTAACCGCAGTTGCGAAAAAACATGATGTACAACTGACATTATTCCATGGCCGTGGCGGTTCAATCAGCCGTGGTGGTGCGCCGACACAGCAAGCGCTGTTTTCACAGCCACCAGGCTCGATTTCAGGGGCGATCCGTGTCACAGAACAAGGGGAAATGATTCGCTTCAAGTTTGGATTAGAAGGCATTGCCTTACAAAACTTGGAAATTTACACCGCTGCGACCTTAGAAGCGACCTTATTGCCACCGCCTGAACCGAAACAGGAATGGCGTCAGCTCATGCACAGCATGACGGATCTGTCGGTACAGGTGTATCGTCAAACCGTGCGTGAAAATCCGCATTTTGTAAAATACCTACGGACTGTAACGCCAGAACTGGAACTACAAATGTTACCGCTCGGCTCACGCCCAGCCAAACGTAAAGTTAGCGGTGGGATTGAGTCATTACGTGCGATTCCTTGGGTGTTCGCATGGACGCAAATCCGTTTGATGCTTCCTGCTTGGCTCGGTACTGGTGCTGCGATTAATCAAGTGATTGATCAAGGTCAAAAGCAGACACTCGAAGAAATGTTAGAGCAATGGCCGTATTTCCAAACCCTGATTGATATGTTGGAAATGGTCTTGTCCAAAGCCGATGGTCATGTGGCGCTGTATTATGAGTCTCATCTGACTGATGACGCAGACCTCAAACAGTTGGGCGAAGAGTTACGTCAGCGTTTACGTGATGCGGTACAAACGCTATTAGCACTCAAAGGTGAATCGAAATTACTCAGCAGTAACGATGTGCTCGACCAATCCATGAAGGTGCGTAAGCCTTATTTATTGCCGCTACATTTACTACAAGCCGAACTGATGAAACGCCGCCGTGCATACCTTGCCGAGCGTCAAGCTGAAAATACCCCAGTCGACCATGCGTTGATGGTTAGCATCGCGGGTATTGCGGCAGGTTTGCGTAACACTGGCTAAATCTTCCAAGTTTTCAAAAAGCACACAGAACTGTGTGCTTTTTTTTTGACCAGTCATATTGGTTTTAATTTATTTTGGAATATTTGACATCCTCACCCCCTTAAAAGAGGGTGATTCCTACAGCTAGACGCTTATGCCCAAGCGCAAGAATGTTTAGAGCTGAGTTTATATCTCGATCATGAGCTGTACCACAGCTCATGCACTCCCATT
>NZ_VOYQ01000082.1:0-4780 GCF_013420195.1 Acinetobacter sp. YH01024 | reverse complement strand
TCTTGAGCTGGTAGCGCACGTTGCCGCCTCGTGTTAACGACAGCCGCTTCTCGGATACCGCCGGGCGGCTGATGTACCGGCACAGCCGTTCGAGCTTCTTGCGTTCATCGGCCCTGGCCGCCACGCCTGTGGGCGGACAAAATAGTTGGGAACTGGGAGGGGTGGAAATGGAGTTTTTAAGGATTATTTAGGGAAGAGTGACAAAATAGATGGGAACTGGGTGTAGCGTCGTAAGCTAATACGAAAATTAAAAATGACAAAATAGTTTGGAACTAGATTTCACTTATCTGGTTAACTAATCTAGCTAACCTGCCGCTCAGCTTAGTACGATCCTATATCCAACTGATCATAATCCTTTCATCAGTATCCCAAATTAAATCCCCCTCCTAGACTGCCTCACCAACACTTTACAGTGATCCCGTATTTCCGGACAGGTGATTGATTTTTTTCGCTTGTACAGGTGTTAAGCCACAGTTATCTTGATGTGGACATTATGCATTGTAATAGCCCATTAACATGCGCTAAGAGCATAAATTAATATACAGTAACAAGCATTACGAGGTGCTAATGTTTGGAAAGCAGCCTCTTCCAACTACAATAATAAGTTAACTATCCTCCACCCACAAATAATTACAAATGACCCCTTTCCGCTATAACTCCGATCTCACCAGCGGCTCGCTACAAACCCGAGAGTGTCGCATTATTACTGGCTTGTTACTCCAAGAGCTTGATGAAGCTGCCTGGGATAAAGCCATGTATAAGGAAAATGTGCTTCAGAAACGCACGCAATCTACGGTAAGACGTATTTCTTCAGCGCTTAGAAAACGCCTAGAACACCTAAGCTCTGACTTTTGGGCTTTTGCGTTTTTATGTTAGGCATTGTCTGGCAACTGGAGGAAGTGTAATGACCATGAATGGTCACTGTGATTGACAGTATCTTGCTTAAACTTATCTGAACAATGGTAGAACTGGCTCATATTTATCCCCTCTATGATTGTTTATCTTTTTCACCATAAAAAGTATCAGGGGCTACTCAGGGCTACATAAAGATA
This sequence comes from Acinetobacter sp. YH01024, assembly GCF_013420195.1. NCBI lineage: Bacteria > Pseudomonadati > Pseudomonadota > Gammaproteobacteria > Moraxellales > Moraxellaceae > Acinetobacter > Acinetobacter sp. YH01024. The sequence goes on along the minus strand of NZ_VOYQ01000082.1, from coordinate 3,728 downwards.
TTTATCTACTTTTACTGATTGATAAGTAGCATCAGTCCATCCGCAGGACTGGTGGTGCCGGCAAAATGCTGACCCAACACATGCGTATAGATTTGCGTGGTCTTAACATCGTTATGCCCTAAGAGTTCTTGCACAGTGCGAATATCACGCCCCGCTTGTAATAGATGCGTAGCAAACGAGTGACGAAATGTATGACAAGTGACACGCTTGCTAACGATGCCTGCTTTTTGTACGGCTGCCTTCAATGCCTTTCGCGCAACGGAGTCATGCAGATGATGGCGGCATAATTTGCCGTTATACGGGTGGTTGCAGAGCGTGCTGGAGGGAAAGACAAACATCCACGCCGCTTGTCGATAAGCAGAAGGGTATTTGTGATCTAAAGCAAAAGGCAGCGATGGCCCTACGCCTTGTAAGTTGTCGTCTTGCTGAATAAGCCGCGCTTGCTCAATGAGTTATTTTATTGCTGGGATTAGGCGCGTGGGCAGTAGGCTGTTTCTGCTTTTCCCACCCTTACCGTCATGCACAGTGATGCAGCCATTATCAAAATCAAAATCTTTAACCCGCAAACGCAAGCATTCATTAATGCGCAAACCTGCACCATACAGCAGCGTAAAAATAACTTGGTTGCGAGTATCCATAACCTGCAAAATGCGTTGCACTTCATTTGCAGAGATAACAGAGGGTAGCCGTCTAGGCTTGCTTGCAGGGATATAATCAATATCGCCCAACGGCTGTTGTAAAAACCTGTTGTACAAAAAAGCTAGGGCATTTAAAGCGATTTTCTGCGTGTTTATGGCTACATGTCTGCTGTTTGCTAAGCTGGATAAAAACAGCCTGACCTCTTCACTGCCCATGGTCTGAGGATGACGTTTTTTGTGAAACAGAATAAAACGCTTAATCCAGTGCAGGTAAGTTTTTTCAGTTTTCAGCGCATAACCTTTTTGTCGCATATCCGTGCGTATAGAATTTAAAAATGGACTGTTAGACATAAAACGCTCCTTGTCTTGCAACTGTCTGCCTATACAGCCTATTCTAGCTGGGATTTAAAAAAGTGCCTGTTTTTTACGCCTAGAGATGCTTGTTTACCGGTAGAGTTTTAATTTAATGCTAAATAAATTAAAATGTTATGAGTTCTTTGGGTGAGATAATGTGCATCGTGCAAGCAGGATAGACGGCATGCACGATTTGTAATAACAGAGTGTCTTGTATTTTTAAAGAAAGTCTATTTAATACAAGTGATTATATTAATTAACGGTAAGCATCAGCGGGTGACAAAACGAGCATGCTTACTAATAAAATGTTAACCTCTGAGGAAGAATTGTGAAACTATCACTAATGGTAGCTATATCGAAGAATGGAGTTATCGGGAATGGCCCTGATATTCCATGGAGTGCCAAAGGTGAACAGCTCCTGTTTAAAGCTATTACCTATAACCAATGGCTGTTGGTTGGACGCAAGACTTTTGAATCAATGGGAGCATTACCCAACCGAAAGTATGCGGTCGTAACACGTTCAAGTTTTACATCTGACAATGAGAACGTATTGATCTTTCCATCAATTAAAGATGCTTTAACCAACCTAAAGAAAATAACGGATCATGTCATTGTTTCAGGTGGTGGGGAGATATACAAAAGCCTGATCGATCAAGTAGATACACTACATATATCTACAATAGACATCGAGCCGGAAGGTGATGTTTACTTTCCTGAAATCCCCAGCAATTTTAGGCCAGTTTTTACCCAAGACTTCGCCTCTAACATAAATTATAGTTACCAAATCTGGCAAAAGGGTTAACAAGTGGCAGCAACGGATTCGCAAACCTGTCACGCCTTTTGTACCAAAAGCCGCGCCAGGTTTGCGATCCGCTGTGCCAGGCGTTAGGCGTCATATGAAGATTTCGGTGATCCCTGAGCAGGTGGCGGAAACATTGGATGCTGAGAACCATTTCATTGTTCGTGAAGTGTTCGATGTGCACCTATCCGACCAAGGCTTTGAACTATCTACCAGAAGTGTGAGCCCCTACCGGAAGGATTACATCTCGGATGATGACTCTGATGAAGACTCTGCTTGCTATGGCGCATTCATCGACCAAGAGCTTGTCGGGAAGATTGAACTCAACTCAACATGGAACGATCTAGCCTCTATCGAACACATTGTTGTGTCGCACACGCACCGAGGCAAAGGAGTCGCGCACAGTCTCATCGAATTTGCGAAAAAGTGGGCACTAAGCAGACAGCTCCTTGGCATACGATTAGAGACACAAACGAACAATGTACCTGCCTGCAATTTGTACGCAAAATGTGGCTTTACTCTCGGCGGCATTGACCTGTTCACGTATAAAACTAGACCTCAAGTCTCGAACGAAACAGCGATGTACTGGTACTGGTTCTCGGGAGCACAGGATGACGCCTAACAATTCATTCAAGCCGACACCGCTTCGCGGCGCGGCTTAATTCAGGAGTTAAACATCATGAGGGAAGCGGTGATCGCCGAAGTATCGACTCAACTATCAGAGGTAGTTGGCGTCATCGAGCGCCATCTCGAACCGACGTTGCTGGCCGTACATTTGTACGGCTCCGCAGTGGATGGCGGCCTGAAGCCACACAGTGATATTGATTTGCTGGTTACGGTGACCGTAAGGCTTGATGAAACAACGCGGCGAGCTTTGATCAACGACCTTTTGGAAACTTCGGCTTCCCCTGGAGAGAGCGAGATTCTCCGCGCTGTAGAAGTCACCATTGTTGTGCACGACGACATCATTCCGTGGCGTTATCCAGCTAAGCGCGAACTGCAATTTGGAGAATGGCAGCGCAATGACATTCTTGCAGGTATCTTCGAGCCAGCCACGATCGACATTGATCTGGCTATCTTGCTGACAAAAGCAAGAGAACATAGCGTTGCCTTGGTAGGTCCAGCGGCGGAGGAACTCTTTGATCCGGTTCCTGAACAGGATCTATTTGAGGCGCTAAATGAAACCTTAACGCTATGGAACTCGCCGCCCGACTGGGCTGGCGATGAGCGAAATGTAGTGCTTACGTTGTCCCGCATTTGGTACAGCGCAGTAACCGGCAAAATCGCGCCGAAGGATGTCGCTGCCGACTGGGCAATGGAGCGCCTGCCGGCCCAGTATCAGCCCGTCATACTTGAAGCTAGGCAGGCTTATCTTGGACAAGAAGATCGCTTGGCCTCGCGCGCAGATCAGTTGGAAGAATTTGTTCACTACGTGAAAGGCGAGATCACCAAGGTAGTCGGCAAATAATGTCTAACAATTCGTTCAAGCCGACGCCGCTTCGCGGCGCGGCTTAACTCAAGCGTTAGAGAGCTGGGGAAGACTATGCGCGATCTGTTGAAGGTGGTTCTAAGCCTCGTACTTGCGATGGCATCGGGGCAGGCACTTGCTGACCTGCCAATTGTTTTAGTGGATGAAGCTCGTCTTCCCTATGACTACTCCCCATCCAACTACGACATTTCTCCAAGCAACTACGACAACTCCATAAGCAATTACGACAATAGTCCATCAAATTACGACAACTCTGAGAGCAACGGCACTGTTGCAAAGTTAGCGATGAGGCAGCCTTTTGTCTTATTCAAAGGCCTTACGTTTCAAAAACTCTGCTTACCAGGCGCATTTCGCCCAGGGGATCACCATAATAAAATGCTGAGGCCTGGCCTTTGCGTAGTGCACGCATCACCTCAATACCTTTGATGGTGGCGTAAGCCGTCTTCAT
>NZ_VOYQ01000081.1:0-5423 GCF_013420195.1 Acinetobacter sp. YH01024 | reverse complement strand
TTTGTGCCATTTTTCTTTATACTGTCACTTAGGCAGGCTGGACACTTGATTTCTAGAGTTATTCGCATTTCTCTATTTTATCAAAATCCAACCTGCTTTTTTTCAGCATACTTTTTGAAACACCACCCGACTTTGGATCAGGTCAAATCTTTCGAGTCGATCAAGGATTGCTTTATCCAGTCAGTGAGTAAGTTAAATTTTAAAAAGCCCCATAACTTGGGGCTTTTTTTATTTATAGAATTTTCTAAAGATGAATGTAGATACTTTTAAATGAGGTAGTCAGTATTTTGAATAAAAAATCAAAGTAAAAAGAGGGTTGAAAGAGAGGGACTGAATTTTAACATACATGATATTTCATGTAATAAATGAGATTCTAAAAATTTGAAAAACAAAAAACTGAAATTTAAAGAAAGAAAATATGATTTACAAAAGCTTAACATTGGAAACTAAGACGTATTTCAAAACCTGTAATTTAATACAAAGGCTCAGTATTTGGTGACGTAATTCTTGTATTGCGTTTCAAAAGACATACCTGAAAGTAGTGATTATACATTCGAGATTCTATTTAAAAATAAAATTTAATCGGCCTTTACTATTAATATAGTTGAATATTCAAATATTATTGGTTTGTTTGAAAATTATTTTGAACTATTTCACAAATATTTGGTGAAATATGTAACAGCCTATATTATTTTTAATGTTACTAAATTTAATAAAAACAATAAGATATGTTATACCAAAAAATAGGGATATGAAAAAAATCCCCAAAATTTGGGATAAAGAGAAAAATTAAATAAAAATATAAAAATTAAAAATATTTAATATATTACAACCACATAATTTAAATATTCGTAAAAAATAATATTACATGAATATTCGTGTGAATATTCCGCATTAGGTTCTTTTTTTCTCCACATGATTAAGAATGAATCAGCACCTAGGGAAAGTAAGATTAATTAGTTTTTCTTAATAAATATCCTTTGATGCACATACTAATAAATCTCATATGAGAATGGAGAAGTGAAATGTCTACATCTAAAATTTTAACCGCAGTACTATCTGCAACATTGTTCGTAGCACTTCCAGCAACATCTGCAATCGCTGGTGGTAAAAAAGAATCTAAACAATGTGGCGGTGCGCCGTGTGAAGGCGAAATCGACATAAAGTTACAGATTCTTAAAGCATGTGAGCTTTTGGTAGGTAAAGACATCAAACTCGTTGAAGACAGTTATACGGGTGCTAGTGGCTTTACAGTTACAACGAACACTCCATATACATTAAATCTATCTACGCTAAACGCGGGTTCAAGTGCAGATACTTTTGTAAAACATGAAACCACTAGTGATAAAGTATTTACAAAAATCACGACTTCAAAAGGTGGTGTGAATTATCCAATCGGTTCTACACCTGTAGCTGGTATGAGCGTTGATAACTTTGCTGTATCTGTAGCTCCAAAAAATACAATTTCAGGTACTCAACGTGCTGGTACATACAAAGATACTTTATATATCAAAGTAGCTTACTAATCCAAATTTAGGGAGTTGATTCTACACAGTTAGGGTCAACTTCTTTTTATTTTTGAATTGATAATAATATTTAAATGTACTGGGGTGGGTATATGAAAAGTTTATTCAAAGTCGTTTCATTTAGTTTAATGACTTGCTTATTGAGTCCTCAAATATTTGCAGGTATTTCAATTAGCCCTGTGCAGTTATATTTAACCGATAAATCTAAACAACGCAGTGCGACATTTACTTTGGAGTCGAAAGGGGATGATGAGACACCACGTATTTTTGAGGCTCAAGCATTTAAATGGACTCAAAATGCCGCAGGGGAAGATGTTCTTTCACCTGAATCCAATATTATTATCAATCCGAAGAACTTTATTTTAAAACCAAATTCAAAACAAATGGTTCGTGTGGGTTTTACTCAATCTGTAGAAAGTATGAACCTACAACAAGAAGAAGCATGGCGTATTCTTTATACTGAGCTACCTCAAGTGACGAACTCTGAATCGAAAATTGCACTGTTATTAAGTATTAATGTGCCATTTTTTGTCGGCAAACAAGAACCCGCTTATTTGAAATTTATTGCTAAAAAATCGAATGGTCGCACCATTATTCAGGTTGAAAATTTAGCAAAATCACACATTCAAATCCAAAAACTTTATGTCATCGATAAAAGCAAGAAAACAGTCGCTGAATCTTCCGATATGAAATATTTATTGGCATTAGGTAAAAACCAATACGACATCGGGAGTGTTTCTTTACAAGGCGCTAGTAATTATAAAGTCGTTGTGGAAACAGATAAAGGTGACACTCCTTTGGAGTTTAATTTAGTTGAGTAGTGGCTATGAATAGAATTACATTGCTTCTATATTGTATTTTATGTGCTAATTCTGCTCATGCAGAAGCTGTTGATATGCCTGATGATTTATTTCCAACCAGTATTTGGGTAAACGAAGTAGACCGCAAGAGCGAAGTATTATTACTGACTGAAAATAACAAGTTTTATATAGAGTGCGCAGATCTTGATAAGCTGCAAATTAAAGTAGAAATTCTGAAACGACATGCAACTAAAAATTCATTTTGTTTGGTAACGGATCAAGATATTCATTCTGGATTTGATCCTCAATTGCAAGCTATCAAAATTAATCTTCCATCAAAATATTTCTTTGGGCTAGAAACGGATGCCTTAATCAGTCAGCCGATGCCTGCAAATTTTGGTGCATTTCTCAATTATGAAATGCACTTTGAAAATAACACTCAACATAATAATTTTGGTGTACTGCCTGAACTTGGGGTGTTTAAAGACAATTGGATTTTAAGAAATAATGCCTTTTATCGAAATAATAAAGGGGATGATTATCGTGAAGAAAAATTTGTAAGGTTAAATAGTAGTCTTGAGTTTGATTTCTCCAAAAATGCGACCAAGCTGATTATTGGTGATACGACCTCTGCCTATAGCGCATTAATTCATGGTGTGCGATTTGGTGGTTTGAGTTTTGGTACAGACTATACGTCACGTCCAGATTTTGTGTATTGGAATATTCCAAGTCTAAAAGGTAGTGCAGTTTTACCTTCGACTGTTGATTTATATATTGATGGCGTAAATATTTATCAGAAAAAGATTTCACCTGGAGATTATAACCTACAAACAGGTGCCAATATTGAAAGTGCTGGTACAGCGCAAATGGTTGTACAAGATGTATTGGGGAATACCACTGTTCGAAGTTTTCCGGTGTTAATTAGCAGTAAATTGCTCAAAGAAAATTTAAATGATTACAACATATCATTAGGGAAACTACGCTTCAGTTATGACGAAGAAAATAGCGATTATCGCGATTTTTTCAGTTCAGCCTATTGGCGTAGAGGTGTCACCAGTCGTACCACGTTGGGTGCAAGTGCTACCTATAGTGACAAAGTAAAAAATGCAGGACTGCTATGGACGCAAGCGGTCAATCGATGGTTTGTTTTAGACAGTATTTTTTTAGGCAGTAAAACCGATAATGACGATGGCTATTCTGCAGGTTTGGCTATCAGTCGTAATTTCGGGAAACTTAATTTTGGTGTGAGTTCACGCTACGCTACAAATGATTATCGGGCGTTAGGTTATGAAGATAATCATATTTTTCCAAAATTTGAAAATATGGCGTATTTGAGTTTTGCTAATTTTCCATTCTTTCAAAATTTAAATCTGAACTATATCGAACAAACCCAGTATGAATCTAATGATCCTTTATTTGAGTTAGAGGATCGCAAAATGCTCACTGTGGGTGTGAGTCGCGAAATTACACCGAATTTAATGTATACCGCCAACTATTTCCAAGAATTTGGAGATAGCGATGACTCAGGTGCCTTTATTACATTTTCTTATAATTTTGGTGGTGGTAAGCGTATTCAGGCTGATGCGGGTACCAATAAATCCGGCGGTGTCCGTTTCATTCAAAATGCATTCGGTGAATATGGTGCAAATTATGCGCTCGGTGTGGATTATCGTAATGATGAAACGGTATTAAATGCCTATGGTGGTTTGTCCACTGATGTTGGTGATTTAACCTTAAGTCATCTCTATAGTGAAAATGATTCAACAACACAGGTTGGCTACCGTGGCGCTATGGTGTGGTTGGGTGGTCAATACGCATTGACCAGTTTTGTCGATAATGCCTTTGCTTTAGTGAATGTTGGTGGTCGTGAAGATATTGATGTCATGCGTTCAATGTCTCCAGTCGCGAAAACCAATAAAAAAGGCTATGCCTTTGTACACGATATCGTTCCTTATATTAATTACGATATTTCATTTGATGAAAATCAATTACCGATCGAAAGCAAAGTTCCAAATGCTGCACATCGTTTAGTCGCATTAAGACAGCGTGGTTATAACATTAATTTTTCAGTATTTGATACACAACAAATATTGGTCAAAATATTGGATGAACAAGGTCATCAATTTGTTGCAGGAAGTGAAGTTGCAATTGATACCCCAGAAGCTGATGTTTATCCAGTGGGTTCAGATGGCACGGTAATGTTATATGGTTTGGTTGAAGGCTACTACAAGTTGACGGTGAGGACCAGTGGTGGTCGATCTTGCCAAACAGCATTAACAGTGCCGAAAAAGGTAGAAAACCAAACTCCTGAATTAATTACATTGCAGTGTAAATAAAGGAGTATTTCCAATGAAAAGTATTTTACTCATCTCAGCAGCGTTATTTAGTTCAATAACATTTGCTGCACCGAGTCGTTGTGAAATGGGACGAATCAGTGAAACCAATATGCGCTTGGCGAATTACTATAATAGTCAAGCGGCGAGTTCATTTAGTGTCGATTGTTCCGGTAAATACCGCATACGCTTTAATAGCCGTAATTTGCAGGATACTTCGGGCAGTAGTTTTGTGACGAATGGCCCGATTAAGCTCAAAACACGAATGACTGTTTCAGGTGCGATGGAAAATCTGTGGAATGTTTCTACAGAGCAAGGCGCTGGCAAAAATAACTATGTGATTGCTGTGCGTTTGGTGGAGCGAGTGAATGCAACGACACCTGCAGGAATCTACCGCGATACAGTCTTTGTAAATATGGTGTTTTGAGAGGCTTAGCGAGTGATTTTATTTCATGGTTAAGGTGATTATATGCAGAGTGCTAAGTTCATGTCGCTAGATTGAAGCTTGAGTATAGATATTAATGTGAGTCTCTAGCTTCAATCTAAGTAGCTCCATTCTCTGTTGCAAATATAAAGTTGGATGTGAATGTCTTGAGTATTCGAGATGTTAAAATATCGATATAGCGTTAAGAATAAATAGGGTCTGTTGACATTTGTTGATTAAAAAAATAGCGAGATAGTAAAATTAAATCGCCAAACCCAATTTTACACTCGCTATGCCTCGAACAATGCTAAATGATCAACACTGGTCCAAGTTACTTGCT
>NZ_VOYQ01000080.1:0-5470 GCF_013420195.1 Acinetobacter sp. YH01024 | reverse complement strand
GTGATGGGAGAGAATGTTCAAGAGTGGATTCTAAATGTTCAGATAAAGACATAAAAAAATGAGCGTATTCACATACACTCATTTTTACTACATTTTACTAAAATTTGCTTAACTGACTGGCATTACCTCATAAGGGCTTTTTTTAGGGGTGGATCAGGTCTTACCAGTGTTCACCAGGGAATAAGCGAGCATATGCTTTTTGTACCCAATTGAGTTTTTCTTGTTTACCAATAGACGCTGAAGAACTTGGGAACAGGTTATAACCAATCGACATGAGTTTGTTATTAATGTCAGGAGCAATGGAGTAAGTGATCGAAGCCAAACGGCCCAAATTGGTCGCCACTTTCTTTGGACGTTTCACGATGGCATAGGCAATCAGGTCAGTCGCTTGTTCTGGAGAAAGCGTTGGAACGTATTTATAAATTTTGGTTGGAGCGATCATTGGCGTGCGCACCAATGGCATGTAGACCGACGTGATGGCAATATTATGCGAGTGAACTTCAGCGCTCAGGCAACGGCTAAAAGCATCTAATGCGGCTTTAGACGCAACATAGGCAGAGAAGCGTGTTGCATTGGCCAATACACCAATCGAACTGATGTTGATGATATGACCTTCACGACGAATCATCATTTTCGGCAGTAAATTCATCACCAAACGTACCGCGCCAAAATAGTTAAGCTGCATGGTGCGTTCAAAATCATGGAAACGATCGGTTGATTCATGTACGGCACGACGAATAGAACGGCCAGCGTTATTAATTAAGATATCGATATGATCGACGGAAGCGAGGATTTGTTGTGCCACAGCATCAATGGAGTCCATATCATTGAGGTCACATGGGAAAACATCAGCTTTACCGCCAGTGGCTTCAATTTCAGCTTTTACGGCATCGAGGGTTTCTTTGGTACGTGCAACCAGTAGAACATGTGCGCCTGCGTTGGCAAGGCGATGCGCTGTGGTTAAACCGATACCACTTGATGCACCAGTGATTAAAATGATCTTACCGTTGACACGGTCAACGAAACGTTTCTCAAGTCTTGAATTCACGATGAGGTTCCCTGTTAAATCAGTTTTATTGTATTCATTTATCGGCCCGACAACGCTATGTGCAGGGCTGTTTTAAGTCAGCGGTATGATAGCGTTTTATTCAAAAAAAGCCATATGATAAGTAATTGATAATAAAATAATATTTAGAGTTTTTACTCTAAATTAAAATCCCTATTTACTCAATTTTTAACACATAAATATGTGAAAGAGAAGTGCTTTTATCAACATCGTTGCAACCTAAAAAAGTCGATTTTCAAGATAAATAAAATTGTAAATAAATATAGAAGCAGGGCCATAGATGCGCAAAATTGGAAGGCGGATTATGTGGGAGTGGTTATTTAAATGAAATGGAAATAAAAACAGGCCTTAAAAATAAGACCTGTGGAATGTGCAATTATGCTTTAAACAGCAGCTAAGGCTTGCTCTAAGTCGGCAATCAAGTCATCTGCATGCTCGATCCCAATCGATAAACGAACCATATCAATGCTGACACCGGCTGCTTTGAGTTCATCTTCATTGAGCTGACGATGTGTCGTGGTCGCTGGATGGCAGGCTAAACTTTTGGCATCACCAATATTCACAAGGCGAGTAAACAACTGCAAGGCATCAATGAAACGCGTGCCGCCTGCAAGGCCGTCTTGCACCCCAAAGGAAAGAATCGCAGACGGTTTGCCTTTGACATATTTTTGCGCCAAAGCATGTTGTGGGTGGTCTTTTAGGCCAGCGTAGTTAACCCATTTTACTTTTGGATGCGCTTGTAAATATTCAGCCACTTTTTGCGCATTTTCGGTATGGCGTTCCATGCGCAGGCTCAGGGTTTCCAAACCTTGTAAGATCAAAAACACATTGTGCGGGCTGATCGCAGCGCCAGTATTACGTAATGGCACTACACGCGCACGGGCAATGTAGGCTGCTTCACCTAAAGCTTCGACATAATTCACCCCGTGGTAGCTTGGATCAGGGGTGTTGAGTGATTTAAAACGTTCAGGGTATTTGCCCCAAGGGAACTTGCCGCTATCGACAATAATGCCGCCGATCGAATTACCATGACCACCAATATATTTGGTGAGAGAGTGCACCACGATGTCGGCACCAAATTCAAATGATTTTTGCAGGACGGGAGTAGCTACGGTATTGTCCACTACTACAGGTATGCCAAATTCATGCGCAATTTTCGAAATTGCTTCGAGGTCAATAATATTGCCTAATGGGTTACCAATCGATTCGACAAAGACCAGCTTGGTTTTGTCATCGATGAGGCTGCGTAGTGCTTCAGGGTTTTGATAATCAAAGAAGCGAACTTCAATGCCTTGTTTCGGCAAGGTATGGGCAAACAGATTATATGTGCCGCCATATAGGGTTGAAACAGAAGCGATATTGTCGCCCGCTTCAGCAATGGTTTGAATCGCATATGTAATGGCTGCCATGCCTGATGCCAACGCCAGTGCACCTATACCACCTTCGAGCGCTGCAACACGCTGTTCAAGTACCGCCGTGGTTGGATTCATAATGCGGGTATAAATATTACCCTGAACTTTTAAGTCAAATAAATCAGCACCATGCTGCGTGTTATCAAAGGAATATGAGGTGGTTTGATAAATCGGCACCGCAACCGCTTTGGTGGTTGGCTCCGGTGTATACCCCGCGTGAATTGCTAAAGTTTCGTCTTTATAGGTCATGATTACTTCATCTAAGAGAGCTAGTTTTTAAACAGTCTATCACTTATATATATGAATAAAAGTGCTTTATTTATAAAATTAATATCATAATTATTCATATTATTGAAAAATTTTCAGCTAAAGATGAGCGAAATTATGCTTAAAAACGCATGTTTAAATTTTGTTCGCCATTAAACTTGTAACAATGCATTGAAGGCGTGTGCGAAACCTTATTTTTTCACGACTTTATGCGTATAATAGCCGATTATTTTTTCGCTCAATTGAGCAGGGGCAACTTTGTGTTGTTCCGTATATGTTTTGACTATTGAGGAGTCCTAAGTGGCCCAATATATTTACACGATGAACCGTGTGTCGAAGATGGTTCCGCCTAAGCGCGAAATCCTGAAAGACATCTCTTTATCATTTTTCCCAGGCGCAAAAATTGGTGTGCTTGGTCTAAACGGTGCAGGTAAATCTACCTTGCTTCGTATTATGGCGGGCGTAGATAAAGATTTCTCAGGTGAAGCACGTGCTCAACCGGGTATCAAAATTGGTTACCTTGAACAAGAGCCGCCATTGGATGAAAGCAAAGACGTTCGTGGTAACGTTGAAGACGGTTTACGTGAGCCGTTAGATGCTTTGGCGCGTCTTGATGAAGTGTTTGCAGAATATGCAGCAGAAGATGCTGACTTTGATGCACTTGCAAAAGAACAAGAGAAGTTAGAAGCCATTATCCACTCATGGGATGCACATAACATTGTGAACCAAATGGATCAGGCTGCTGCAGCGTTGAACCTTCCAGCTTGGGATGCAGATGTATCTAAGTTGTCTGGTGGTGAGCGCCGTCGTGTTGCACTTTGCCGTTTGTTATTGTCTAAACCAGACATGTTGCTTCTAGATGAGCCAACGAACCATTTGGATGCTTCATCAGTATCATGGTTGGAACGTTTCTTGAAAGACTTCCCAGGTACGATCGTTGCGATTACCCATGACCGTTACTTCTTGGATAACGTGGCAGAGTGGATTCTTGAGCTTGACCGCGGCATGGGTATTCCATACCAAGGCAACTACTCTTCTTGGTTAGAGCAGAAAAATGCTCGTTTAGAGCAAGAACAGAAGCAAGAAGAATCTTTTGCTAAAGCATTGAAAAAAGAACTTGAATGGGTTCGTTCAAATGCCAAAGGTCAGCAAAAGAAAAACAAAGCGCGTATGGAGCGTTTTGAAGAGCTTAACTCACGCGAATTCCAACAGCGTAACGAAACGTCTGAAATCTACATTCCACCTGGTCCACGTTTAGGTAACAAGGTTGTAGAAGTTGAAGGTATTAGTAAATCCTTTGGTGACCGTACACTTTATAAAGATTTATCGTTCGTTGTACCACCTGCTGCAATTGTAGGTATTGTGGGCGAAAACGGTGCGGGTAAAACCACATTATTCCGTATGATGACAGGCGAACAACAACCAGATACAGGTACAGTTACACTGGGTGAGTCTGTTAAAGTGGCTTATGTTGGTCAGATTCGTGACACCTTAGATGACAACAAAACTGTTTGGGAAGAAGTTTCTGGCGGTTTAGATATCTTGAAAATTGGTGAATACGAAATCGCATCTCGTGCGTATATCGGTCGCTTTAACTTCAAAGGTCAAGATCAGCAAAAACGTGTAGGTCAATTGTCAGGTGGTGAACGTAACCGTTTACAACTTGCGAAAATCCTGCAAATGGGTGCAAACGTCATCTTACTCGATGAACCGTCAAACGACTTGGATATTGAAACTTTACGTGCGCTTGAAGATGCCATTTTAGTATTCCCGGGTACTGTAATGGTGATCTCGCATGACCGTTGGTTCCTCGACCGTATTGCTACGCACATCTTGTCATTTGAAGGTGAAACCCCTGAATTCTTCACGGGTAACTACCATGAATTTGAAGAATACCGCCGTAAACGTGATGGTGATGACCTTGTTGCAAAGCGTCAGAAATACCGCAAAATTGGCAACTAAGTTCCAGTTTTAAAATAAAAAACCAGCCTGCGGGCTGGTTTTTTATTGCTTGAGATGCAATGACTATACAACTATGTCTTCATAGGCATGATGTAAGACGTAGTCTGCATGTTCATGGCCTTGTGCAGCAGCTTTACTGAGCCAAAGCTCTGCAAGTTCATAATTACGGTCTAAGCCGAGTTCTCCACGTAAATAACCGAGACCTAAGCGATATTGGGCATCTTTATGACCTTTTAATGCGGCACTTAAAAAATTCCACATTGCATTACGATAGTCGGTAGGGGATTGGTCTGCTGAATCCATAGTATGGTGACTGAGAAAGTCTTGATGGTGTTGAGCCGCAAGAATTTCAAAATAAGTCCCTTGGGCGTAATCACCCTCGGCTTCTGGAACCGAAAGATGCATTCCTTGCAACTTTGGATTCATCTGTTGTGACAACAGTGCATAAATTTTTTTCAGAGCTTGTATCATCATTGTTAAACTCCTTGTTGCTAAGTATAACCACTTGATTAATAAAAAATATTAACAGTAGTCATTCGTGCGCTGCGATGAATGATTTAATTGTTTTAAACAGATCACACTTAAGATGAAAATTAGCATGCTTGTCATGATATGTGAATAGGTATTAAAAAAATATTTATCAAATGGAGCGTAAAACTCTGTCCTTCAGGTCAGAGATATAAGCGACACGACATGAAGTGTCGTTTGATTTAACTAAGGACTATTTTCCTTGAGTTTTGATTGTTAATATAAGTACATGAAA
>NZ_VOYQ01000079.1:0-6235 GCF_013420195.1 Acinetobacter sp. YH01024 | reverse complement strand
GCGAGGCTTTAGGAGAAGCTGCAACTTCTCCAAAAAGCTTGAAAATCATTTCAAAGCCTTTGATTTAGTGTTCTTTTATATCAATAATGGATTCGTTTAATGCCAGCATACTTTTTGAAACACCACCGGAGAATAAAGAACGCCTTAACCATTCACCTATTGAGCTTGCACTTTTCATCCAAAAGAAAATTAAGCAAGGCGAGAAGAAAAACGTAATCGCTAAAAAGTTAAATGAAGATCCTGTTTTTATTTCTACTCACCTAGCTTTAGTGGATATGCCAGAGTGCTTATCTAAGGCTTATGATGCAGGTTTTAAATCTCCAAAGACTTTGTATGACTTACGCAAACTTTGGGAATCATTCCCTGAAGAAGTAAACGCTTGGGTGGATGAATCTTTAGAGAATGGTCAAGACATTATCAGATCGAAAGTACAGGCTCTATCTAAAAAGTTAAAAGAACCTAAGCAAGCTGAAGCGACTGAAGCAGATCCAGAATCAGAACCACAGGCGCAAGAAAGCCAAGAGCAAACCGCTATTATTGATGATAATGAATCTTTCAATTTTAATGGGAATGATCAAGCTGAAGCGACTGAAGAACTTGAAGTTAAAAAACTGATGGATCAATCGAACCAGAAAGAGCAGCCAGAAGCTAAAGAAGAAGATCCAGACAAAATCAAAAAACCGCTTTTAGTTGTTATTCATGACGGCAGACAAGCGAACCTGATGCTTAATAAAAAGCCTTCTTCTTTGGGTTTTGCATGGATCAAATACGAAGATGGAACAGAGGTATCCGTAGATTGCAGCAGCCTTGAAATCGAGTATTTACAAGAAGCCTAAACCTACCAATGGAAAAAGACCTTGCTAATGCAAGGTCTTTTTTTGGGCGGGTTTTCCCGACCACCTAGCTTGATTACCCTTAGTCATGACTAAGGAGAAAAGAGGGAAAAAAAGAAGATATATAATCTAGGGCAGGATAGGCAGTAGCCGTTAAAATTGCCATTTTGTCACCCAGTTGATAGAATGGGATAAGCAAAATATTACTTTGCTTATGGAATTAATCATGACTAAAGACAATAAAATCTTTTTCAGAGTTGATCGGGCAGTGCTTGATTGGTGGGAAGCAAAGTGTGAAAAACAGGGAATTAAGAAAGGCGCACCTTTCCAAAAAGCGTTAGAACTTTCTTATCAAAAAGAGAATGATCCTAACTTTTCAGGACAAGATTTTTCCTTGAATCTGGAAAAGGACTTAACCGAAAAAATCTATCAGTTAGCTAAGTTTGAAGAAGTAGATCCAGACGACTTGATCAAAAAAATGATCAAGGAAAAGTTATCTGAAATAGAAAAAACGCAAGACGTTATAGATGTATTTGAAAAAACATCACGCAAAGAATTACGGCTTAAACCAAGTTTGATGAAAGCCATTAATGAGAAAGCAGCACAGATCGGCATGAAACCGAATCAATATATCATTTCGGTTTTAACAGCTAATGTCACAAAAGATTCAATATTCTTTAGCCAGGAAGAAGCTCTTAAACTTGGCGAATCAAATAGTCAGCTTTTGGCGATTGGTAGAAACCTAAACCAAATGGCTAAGAATATGAATCAGGGTATTTATGAATCTTACGATAGAGAATTTGTCGAGCGAGTACATCAGCTAGTAAAAGCTCAAGTTAGGCATGTTTTCACTCTATTAGAGCGCAATAAAAAGAGGTGGGAATAATGGCTAACGGAAGCAGTAAGACTACCAGAGAAGTGCAAAGCACTTTGCTTGCTCATGGTGAGCAGCTACTTAACGGATCTAAAGTTAAGCGTGTTAATCAGACCCAAAGTTTAGATACTTTTTTAAATGATCTGTCTAAGCCTAAAAATGGATCTGGCCATTCAGCTAAATCAGCCCCTAAATCATCTCCAAATAGCGTTAAGGCAACTTTAAATAGAATCAGTAAAAAGACCCCTGAAGTAATGGTCAAGGTTACTGGTGGAGGTAATTCTATGGGGAAGGTGAAAGCCCACATGGGATATATCACACGGAATGGGCAATTAGAGGGAATTGATCAGGACGGAAATAAAGTTAATGGTAAGGATGATATAGAAGATACTGCTGAAGATTGGCAAATGTCAGGTACACCTATTTCTGATGAAGAATCTAAATATAAGCAGGCTTTTAATATTGTGTTATCTATGCCGAAAGGTACGGATGAAAAAGGCGTTTATGATGCTGCAAAAGAATTTGCAGAGGAACATTTTAAAGACCATAAATATATGATGGTGCAGCATACCTTTACCAATGACCCTTCAAAAGATCCAAGTGAAAACCCGCATGTGCATGTTGTTGTTAAAGCTGTTTCTGAAAAAGGTGATCGGTTAAATATCAGGAAGGCTGATCTTCAGGAATGGCGAGAAAGTTTTGCTGAAAAATTAAGATCCAGAGGGATTGAAGCGAATGCGACAAAACGTATAGCTAGGCTTCAAAAAAATAGAAGTGATAAGCAGTCAGTTAAACAAATGAAAGAGCAGGGCAAATCGTTTAAGCGATATGGTAAAAATAAGGCAAGTCCAGAACGTGTCCAGAAAGCTAAACAGCAAGAAAAAGAAGCATTGACGCATTACAAGGAAATTACTAAAGCTCTATCACAGTCACCAGATCCGCAAGATAGAAAACTAGCAGTTGATCTAGTGGACTATTTACGGAAACAGGTAGAAGTGAAAAAACCAACGCCACAGCCACAGATTCAACCTAATAAGCTAGATCTTCAACACGGAAAGAACAAGGGGAAAGAGCAAGACCGTTAATAATATAAGGGAAGGATAAGGCGCAATACTGTGCTTTAGTGCCCTTTAAAAATCCTTAATTTTCTGAGCGGGCATACCTAATTTAAACATCCTATTAAGCTCAAAAATTGCATATTTTAAATCTTTTTCAGGTATATGCTTAACATCAAAATATTCAATTTGGCCAAATCTCGCTTTATATAATGCAATTCGTTCTATTCTGTGTCGTTGCATCTGCACTGTTGACGACATAATTCGATCCATTAAATAGAATAAGTAATACGATGTGATCTGCATACTGTCTTTAATCATAAATCCATGATTTTTTGTACTTTTATAGTCATATAGTGTTTCATCAATACAAATATCTGCATCTATCCCCCCTAGTGCAACACGGATATTTGCAGAATATCTGGGATTGTATGTGATCAGACTATCAGGCTTAATAAGACCATTCTTAATGAATACATTATCAAAATTTTTGACTAGGGAAGATATATCTTCGTAAACCACGTTCTCCGTTGGTTTTAGTATGTCTTTCTTTGTTGCTACTGGTAGAAATCCAGATCGCCATAGATTTTCTAATTTAGCCAAAAGAATAATTCCACCAATAAATTCTTCATTTAGTTCTAAATCGTTTGATTTATTAGCTAGTAGAAAATCTATGTGATTTTGAATTTTTTTATACAATACCAAAATGCTTTTATTTTTCGTTTCCTCTAGAAAGCTGATAATTTTAGGTTGCTCAAATTCCTTAGCACTCAATTCAGTATTCGTGTAGTACGCACAAATTATTTTAGATAAGTAGTCAAATGCTGTACCAACCAAGCCTGAATCATAACTACTCGTTAATTTATGTTCACTCATAACTTCATAATTAGTAAAAGGAGGAATACCACTGTAAGTTTTGAAATCTTTTTTTTGGGGTGCGACACTTTTTATAATTTCTTTTACTTCCTTGCACTTAGGATCTGAAGATTTCAGTATCGACATTAAAGACATATTTTATACTCTTTATCCATATAGTTACTATTCAAACAATTTTAAAGATACTAAAGACTAGATTGAAAAATCTAAGTTTTTATTCTTTCTAATGCAAATTGAATCTTTTCTTTGGGGCAATACTGCTTTTTGGAAAACTTTTCCATTACAGCCGATCCAATAATTTTTTTATCTGTATTAAAGAAAAATATCTCTAAGTCATAAGGTACATTGACCATATTAAAACAGGTATAAATCGGCTTTTTCCACGTAAAGACTAAAGGCTTTAATGAAGGATTTTCTTTAAAACCTATTTCTTGATCATGCTCCCTATATAGGTACAGAGCCGTTAATTTTTTTCCATTAAAGCTAAACGTCTTTACTTCTTTATCTTGATCAAAGTAAGGGTTATAAACCTGTTTAAAGGCCATAACAGACACTACTATTAAAAGAGCTATAAACGCTGCATATTTTAATTTCAATTCCTGTTATTCCTTTTAGCCAGGTGGCAAGTCACATGCAAAAAAATTATCTTAGTCATGACTAATTATTTAACACTCATAAGTTGATCCCATTTAAAGTAATTGGGAGACAGCTTATTACGTGACATATTCCAATTTCTATCAGGTAGCATACTGGCACCTAATCCTATTTTTCTCTTACCAAATTTATTCTGTATATCATCGAGTGAATCCATAAGTTTATTACTTGATTCTATCTTGTTCATGTCCGTGAATAAGTCATAAATATGAGTGGCTTTAGGTTCAAGACAAGTGAGGATAACTCCACATTTTTTAAATCCAATATTCTTTTGGTATAGCTGATCAACCATTGAGGTAGCAATTTTAGAAAGTAATAAACTATTGTCTGATGGATCGGGTAAAGCGTAAGACAAAGATTTATTATAAAAAGGCTCAGAAGTATCAAATGGATTAGATTGAACAAAACTAATAATACAGCCACATAGTAAATTTTCACTTCTTAAACGGCTTACGGCATCCTGAACATAAAGCGTAATCGCTTCTTTAAGATCCTCACAGCTATAAACTTTCTGGCCAAAGGAACGGCTTGCTATTATTTGTTTTTTTGCTTTAGGACTTTGCTCAATTTCAATGCAAGAAATTCCCTGTAATTCTAATAGAGTTCTGTGCATGACTACAGAGAATTGATCTCTAATCATTAAGGGTGAAGCACAAACAAAATCTAGAACTGTATTAATGCTTAGGCTATTCAGCTTTTTAGTATGCTTTCTACCAATCCCCCATACTTCACTAACTTCTATAGATTGATATAAGCCCTCAATCGAACAATAGTCCATTGAAACAAGGTTACATACACCTTTTAAATAACTATTCTTTTTAGCGATATGATTAGCCATTTTTGCTTCTGTTTTAGTCCGTCCAATTCCAATACAGGCCGGCAAACCTAGCCAACGTGAGAGCCGATCCAGAATTAAATGAGCATAAGCAGTTAGATCATAATTTGAAGCATAAGCAGTTAGATCTAAAAAGCATTCATCAATCGAATAAATTTCTTGTTCTTGAGGTGTAACAAATTCAGCTAGGACTTTTATAAATCTGCGGGACATTTCCGCATATAGAGCATAATTACTCGAAAGGACTGTAATATTGTGCTGCTCTACAAGCTCCTTGAGTTGAAAAAGAGGTACACCCATCTTTATTCCTAAGTCTTTAGCTTCTTGTGAACGAGCCACAGCACAACCGTCATTATTAGATAATACGATTACTGGCTTATTATTCAGGCTTGGATTAAAGACACGTTCACAGCTTACATAACAGTTATTAATGTCTACCAAAGCAAAAATCTTATTTTGATTTTCCATGTAGATTAGACCAATAGGATTAGATTATTTATGTTTCCTAAATGGCTTAATGACAAAGGTCACTACACCCCATATTAATAATTCTTGGCAATCATTAAGGTGAATATCGTCATAATCTGGATTTTCAGCTTTAAGCCAACACTTATCACCTTCAATCATTAACCGCTTAACGGTGAACTCATTGTCAATTAAAGCAATAACAATATCTTCGTGTTTAGCTTCAAGACTACGATCCACTAAAAGCTCGTCATCAATTTCAATGCCTGCGTCACGCATGGAAAGAGAAGCTACTTTGACAACAAATGTTGCAGCTTCATTTTTCACAAGGTGTTCATTCATGTCTAAAGTTTTATCAATGTAATCTTGTGCGGGAGAGGGGAAACCAGCAGCTACTTTTTCTGAAGCTAAAGGAATACGTTTAAAGGTTGAAGGATTAATTAAAGTAATAGTAGCTACATCATTTAAGGTAGTCTTTTTATGATTCGCTAAAAACTTCTTAATCTCTACAATACGGGCACTGTTGCAAATAGTCGGTGGTGATAAACTTATCATCCCCTTTTGCTGATGGAGCTGCACATGAACCCATTCAAAGGCCGGCATTTTCAGCGTGACATCATTCTGTGGGCCGTACGCTGGTACT
>NZ_VOYQ01000078.1:0-6259 GCF_013420195.1 Acinetobacter sp. YH01024 | reverse complement strand
AGTTTTATTATTGCTTAGAGAGTTTGATGCACTGAACCCTTACACTAAATATAAAAAAGAGGTGGTTCTACGGCTCAAAAAGGACTATTCCCTAGACTTTTACCATTTAGCCAAGAAGTACCAAGCAATGGGGGGATTTCAAATAACTCTCGATGATCTGTTTGAACAGCTTGGTTTACCTGAATCATACAGGCGTATAGGCAACTTAAAAGATCGTGTCATCAAACCCTCATTGAATGAGATCATAGCCAATACAGACATAGACCTGAGTTATGAAAATGTGAAAAGTGGCCGTTCTGTTGTGGGCTTTAAGTTCACCGTAAAAGAGAAACCAAAGCCTAAACCAGTTATTCAAAGCAGGGATCTGAACACAATAGATATGTTCTGTAATTTAACAGATGCTCAAATCAGTAAATACAGTGCTGTTTTAAGTCGGGTAAGTGACATATCTGATCTTTCAACATTCCCAAGTTATGATGCTTTCGCCTTGTTTATTGCCGGCATTTTGAGAGACCCAAAATCGGTACGTGAAGAAACCGCAAAACGTATATTTGCAGCATTGCGTAAACATACTGATTTTAAGGGGTAACACCTATTTTCTTTCAAAAAAATAGGTGATCAAAGCAAGTATTCCTAAGGCTTTTGAGATTATTAAATAATCATCACTAGGTACAATATCGACATAGTGAAATGCTGTTAGCATCAACCAAAAGCCTAGGAAAAAAAATATAAACTTAGACTTAAATAAATGAGGGAGTTTTTTAAATATTTCAGCAGTTTTTAAGGTTGCAATATTCATATTAAGTCCTGTTATTAAACCAAATATTTGTTAAATAGTTCGGTGTAAGTGTCTTGATTTACATCGTCTTTATTCAAATTGATTTGAACACTCTCATAAATCCTTCTTAAGAAAACATACTGAATAAAATCATCTGCATAATTCTTAATTCGGGGCAGGTAATTCAGCTCTAAAGGAATGTAGTAGTCCATTTTTCTAAAGTTTTTCCCTGTTTTTTTGAAGTGATAACTGACCGCATCAACAAACAATCGTCCGATCTGGTGCCGATTCCCTTTGAAGACTCCGTAAAATTTCAGATCATCATAAAATGACTGCAACTTAGACATGCCAACGCTTTTGTCATTATTTGAAATAAGTGTATTTATAATTTCAACATAGCTTTTTTTAATCAGCTGCACGCTAGGCTCATCAAATCGCCAAGTCCATGTATAGTTTTTTGCACTTTTCTCCGTATCAGGATAATTCTTTGATTTCTTTTTTGAGTGTGAAAGTCGCACCAGTTCAACATTTTTCCCATTTCCAAACGCAACTTTTAAAAAGGGCTTTTGTAAAACAAATTTGAATTTTTCATGGTCATTAAAATATGTCTGAATCAATGAAATTTGTTCTTGTTCTTCTTCTCGATTCCACGTTGTTTCAACTTCTGATATTCGCTGTTTGACTACTTTCTTTAATTGCCCCTCGCTTTTAAGAGTGTTGTATTCATTGCTTTTTGGAGTTGTCACAAACAGCCAAAATTCCCATATATCTTGGTCATAACGCTTTTGAATAATTAAATCCGCAATAGGCTCATTTTTTTTATTTAAACGATAAGTCCTTTGTCGTGGGCTTAAATCTAAAGAATATTTTTTGCTGAGTTTTTTTATGAGTTTTTGGATTTTATCTGCAAACATCGTGTTATCAGATTCAATAGTAAAGTGACTATAGAAATACGCACCGTTTGCAACTTTATCTACAATTTTTTGCGCTGTATAACGACTGTTCGGGCTGTAATGAATCATTTTATTGTCACCAAGCAATATTTGTTAAATTGTCATCAAGCAATATTCTAAAAAGTCCTATGTAATCAAGCAATATTTATTTTAACTAAAAGCTATATTTTATAAGGCTTTCAACGATTTTGATTTTTTACCAATGCCAAAGGCATTGGTCGGACTTAATTGACACAATTTGTCATCGTGCAATCTAGTGGTTCCTAGGTGACGGAATTTACACCCATTTTTGTTTGGTTTATAGTTGAGATATTCATTGACTAAAGACAGTCTGACCAACTGCCTGACCATTTGCATTTTAGCGATTTGGGCAGGCAGCAGCCTGTTCTTAAAGCCATGTTTTTTTAGATAGCCCACATTCCATTACTAGCCATTTTTGGGATGACCGATTGAGCGTACTACCGTGGAAGCATGGTTCGGTACGATCTGATGGGCGCTAGCGAGTTGTAATACTCGCTTTCGATCCAATCGGCTTGGTAACAAGCGGTTGGGCGACAAGGAAACGGGAGCCTATAAACCGACTTTCAGTCGGAGAAATGGTCACTAGGTTAGATATAGCCTAGTTAGATGCATATTTTTGTATCGAAACCCTGTTCTAGCAGAACTCGGGAGGACGAGACAGGATGTCAAAAGTTCGTTAATACCGATTGTGTGTTGCGGCAAATGCACTCGAAAGAGGGAGGCGCAACTCACAAGCACAGACGATGGATTCTGAGGTAACCGTAAGGTTACAGGGTGTTGAGGAGAAATCTGGATACACTGGCACTACTAAGTGAGATTATCTCAAGCAAGGTAGGTCGATTGATAGCTTAAACGTCAAACATCGAGAAGCATAAACTCGAGATACGTGCAGATTAAGAGCCTTACTCTCAGATTTTGTCTTATTAGCCATATCCCCATATTTTTAAGGAACCGCGATGGGGGGAAACAGGAAGTGCTAAATGACAAAAGAGAATAGGCGGGCTGATCAAGACTGTTAGAAATAACTTGGGAATCTCCATGCTGTTAGACATTGAGTTGTCACGGCAAGGCATGGAGAGGGAGAGAGGATGAGTAGGTCGTATAAGTTATGAAAATAATGAAGTCGATGCTGTATTTAAACATTGCAAACTCACCAGTGGCGTGGCTGCTACAGGTGGTAAAGGGAGTAGTGTTGTCGAAAATCCGAGTCGGTTTTATGTTGTTATCTAAAAAAGCGAAACATAGCTAAAAATGGTGGTCGCCATTGTTTGTTCTTATAGGTCGGGATTGGTCTCCCGATCTAAGTCAGGACTAAGCAAATGTTAATGAAAGAAAAGAAAATACGGCAGCATAGTCTTGTGTACTGCATGATTTTTTTCATAGCTTCAATTCTAACTAATTGAATATTTAACTAATTTATAAAAATTAGCGGAGTCCTCGTTAAGATGAGTTTTTTCCATTTTTTAGTATAAAAAACGACGTATTGTGATAATGACTTGGGTATTTGCCTACCCATGTTCTACTCGACAAACAACGTGAACTCTACGAAAGTGAGATATGACTCCCTCGGTTGCGGCAAAGCAACTAAACGAGGTGAGTTCCTAAATCTCTCTATTTTGCTCTCTAAGGCACTTTAATTTACCTCAGTTAGGTAAATCAAAAAAACACCTAAAGTAGCTAAAAACCCTTATTTTTTGCATTTACAGAAAGCTATCAGCAATTTGCTGCACGTATTGCTGAGATGCTTTTACAGCCTGAGAAGTTTGATGAGCTTTATCCATACTTGAATAAAGCGGGATACAAAAATAAAAGTTAAAAAAAGCCGCATCTTTAAAGATGCGGCTTTTTAATATTATTACTTACTATTAACCACCTGGTGTTGCTTTAGTATTTAAAACACAAGTGCCTGTTTCAGCATTACACTTAGTCGTTTGTGTTTCAGATGCTGTTCCACTTGCTTTAGGAGTAAAAGTTATATCTCCCGTAAAAGCAGCAAGACGAGTTGCAGCTGTAGCATCTTCTAAACCATCTTTAGAAACAGAAAGACAAGCAGACTTTTCATATTTAGATATTTCGTTTCCAGAAGC
Organism: Acinetobacter sp. YH01024; assembly: GCF_013420195.1. NCBI lineage: Bacteria > Pseudomonadati > Pseudomonadota > Gammaproteobacteria > Moraxellales > Moraxellaceae > Acinetobacter > Acinetobacter sp. YH01024. The sequence continues at coordinate 2,420 of NZ_VOYQ01000078.1, read as the reverse complement.
TTTATCAGCAATTGAAATGCCTACATATGATTTAGCTTCAGCTAAACATGCATTGTTTGAAGAACGTTGAGTGTAATTTTGATATTGAGGAATCGCAATTGCAGCCAAAATACCAATAATAGCAACAACAATCATTAACTCAATTAATGTAAAACCTTTTTGAGCGTTCATAACACTCTCCCCATAAAGTAAGGTTGGATTAAATAATATATTTTTAGATAAATAGCATAAAGCGTGCCAACAAATAATACGCAAATAAGTAATTAATAATCAATATATTATTAATATTATTTGTACATAGAAATAATATTTCATGATTAATTTTTTTGACAAAAGTGACAAAAAATGTCAGAAGAAGTCTCTTTTTGCCAATATTAAGCTATAAAAAAGCCAGTCTAAAATGTGGAGTTAGACTGGCTTTTTTATAGCTTAATAGATTTTTTTCTAATGTCTACTATCTTTCATACTTTATTATAAAATTACTTAGGGTCTATCACACACCAATCTAGAACGGTAGACCCATTCAATGAATAACATTGCTTCGACATGATATGAACTAAATTCTTTCCATCCACTCGCTTTACATCCACTCCATATTTTTCTGCTATTGCCCTTCGCTCTGCAATTTCATCAAACGATGGAATCCATAAAATAGAAAATATTGTTATAAAAAGAACAAAGAGAAACATTCCTCCAGTGACATAGGCGTAGTGTGTCCATTTGATGCTATCAAAGTCTTTAACAGCATGGGCTGCCCTTGATTCAATCTTCTTTGCTGTCAGTTCTGCTGCATTCTCGGCTGCCTGTTTTACAGCTTCGGATAACTGAGTTTTTAAACGCTCGTTATTGTGCTGAATAGCTGCAACACAAAACACTTAAATACGCTGATCAAAGCAGAACGTACCGCAGATCGAGCAGCAGCAGCCCAACGAGCTGCCAAAAAAATATTTACCGAAGAACAGGCAAAAAAACGTAAAGAGCGAACTCACAAACTTGTCCAACTTGGTGCCTTGTTTGAAATCGCTAATTTAGACAACCACAACCCAGCTGAGTTGCTTGGCATTCTCCTCAAAACAGCAGAATTACCCCAAGATGACCCAAAATGGGTTTTATGGCGCGAATACGGGCAGAAAATCCTAAACCAAAGGAAAGACACCAAAAAGTAAGAAGAACGCCTTACAACGCAAATGAGAGCGTTTTAAGGCAAAAAAACCTGAATTGCCGATGTAAATTTGTTTTTTAGGCTGAAAGTGATCTTTTTTTACTGATTTTGATCAAATCCAATGCTTTTTTTGGGTATTCAAGCCTAAATCTTTGGCTGTTAATTTTATCTAAACAAAAACAGGTTTAAACCGAACGAGTGTCTACGAGTGACGACCCATAATAAAAATTCTTGCGCTTTTCCTTCTGATTACAATTGCGGTATTTGCACTGGTTTGAAATTTACCGAGCAAAGCGACTGAATTTAATTTGCTTCATGACCGAGCAAAGCGAGCATAAAACTTATGAGCGAAGCGAATTCATAGTCGCTTTTGCTTTTGGAATTCACAACCAATAGTAACCTAAAAACTGCCCCTCGAACGAGCAAAGCGAGTTCAAAATGTCACGAGCTTTAGCGAGTGTCATAGGGCAGTTTTTCACCCCCCTGCTCCTTTTTATTCTTTTAAGAAGCTTTTAAATACTTTTAGCCCCCCCTCAAAGCCACGTATAACATGGCTTTCAAACTTTAAAAAACTACAAACGCCAAGTTTAAAACTACAAACGCCAAGTTAAATGCCCTTTAAAAACTACAAACGCCAAGTTTAAAAACTACAAACGCCAAGTTTAAAACTACAAACATAATATTGTAGTTTTATGGTTAAAAACTACTTGAATAAGGATGCAGGTTAATATATAAAAACTACAAATTTGAACAATGTAGAATAAATAATATGCCTGTAGACCTGAAAAAACATTACCCTAAAGACTGGGTTGTATTGCAAAACAGAGTTGCTGAGTGTTTTAGAGGTATGTCTCTTGATGAAAAGCGTTTGTTCATCATGGCTACGCCACTCGCTAGAACAACAAAAATATCGAGCAATGAGCCTATTTTCATCTCATCGAGTGACTTCTCACAGGAATGTGGTGTCGATCTTTCGACTGCGTATACTGCATTAGAGAATGCATCAGAACGGCTTTTTACACGATTCTTTGGATACACCGCCCAAAATGGAGATCGGGTAAAAATTAGGTGGATGCAGAAAGTTGTTTATAAAGCTGGCCAAGGCGGAACAGAATTATATTTTACAGATGAAGTTTTATTATTGCTTAGAGAGTTTGATGCACTGAACCCTTACACTAAATATAAAAAAGAGGTGGTTCTACGGCTCAAAAAGGACTATTCCCTAGACTTTTACCATTTAGCCAAGAAGTACCAAGCA
>NZ_VOYQ01000077.1:0-6699 GCF_013420195.1 Acinetobacter sp. YH01024 | reverse complement strand
GGCCAGGCCTCAGCATTTTATTATGGTGATCCCCTGGGCGAAATGCGCCTGGTAAGCAGAGTTTTTGAAATGTAAGGCCTTTGAATAAGACAAAAGGCTGCCTCATCGCTAACTTTGCAACAGTGCCAGAGTTTGATGCTCAGGGTGTCGCGGTTCGGTTTATTGACGACGGGATCAGTACCGACGGTGATATGGGGCAAATGGTGGTCACCATCCTGTCGGCTGTGGCACAAGCTGAACGCCGGAGGATCCTAGAGCGCACGAATGAGGGCCGACAGGAAGCAAAGCTGAAAGGAATCAAATTTGGCCGCAGGCGTACCGTGGACAGGAACGTCGTGCTGACGCTTCATCAGAAGGGCACTGGTGCAACGGAAATTGCTCATCAGCTCAGTATTGCCCGCTCCACGGTTTATAAAATTCTTGAAGACGAAAGGGCCTCGTGATACGCTTATTTTTATAGGTTAATGTCATGATAATAATGGTTTCTTAGACGTCAGGTGGCACTTTTCGGGGAAATGTGCGCGGAACCCCTATTTGTTTATTTTTCTAAATACATTCAATTTCGTTCCACTGAGCGTCAGACCCCGTATAGTGTTTTGCAGTTTAGAGGAGATATCGCGATGCATACGCGGAAGGCAATAACGGAGGCAATTCGAAAACTCGGAGTCCAAACCGGTGACCTGTTGATGGTGCATGCCTCACTTAAAGCGATTGGTCCGGTCGAAGGAGGAGCGGAGACGGTCGTTGCCGCGTTACGCTCCGCGGTTGGGCCGACTGGCACTGTGATGGGATACGCGTCGTGGGACCGATCACCCTACGAGGAGACTCTGAATGGCGCTCGGTTGGATGACAAAGCCCGCCGTACCTGGCCGCCGTTCGATCCCGCAACGGCCGGGACTTACCGTGGGTTCGGCCTGCTGAATCAATTTCTGGTTCAAGCCCCCGGCGCGCGGCGCAGCGCGCACCCCGATGCATCGATGGTCGCGGTTGGTCCGCTAGCTGAAACGCTGACGGAGCCTCACGAACTCGGTCACGCCTTGGGGGAAGGGTCGCCCGTCGAGCGGTTCGTCCGCCTTGGCGGGAAGGCCCTGCTGTTGGGTGCGCCGCTAAACTCCGTTACCGCATTGCACTACGCCGAGGCGGTTGCGGATATCCCCAACAAACGATGGGTGACGTATGAGATGCCGATGCTTGGAAGAAACGGTGAAGTCGCCTGGAAAACGGCATCAGAATACGATTCAAACGGCATTCTCGATTGCTTTGCTATCGAAGGAAAGCCGGATGCGGTCGAAACTATAGCAAATGCTTACGTGAAGCTCGGTCGCCATCGAGAAGGTGTCGTGGGCTTTGCTCAGTGCTACCTGTTCGACGCGCAGGACATCGTGACGTTCGGCGTCACCTATCTTGAGAAGCACTTCGGAGCCACTCCGATCGTGCCAGCACACGAAGCCGCCCAGCGCTCTTGCGAGCCTTCCGGTTAGAGGCCGTCGACAATGATAATCTGGATCAACGGACCTTTCGGCGCCGGAAAGACGACTCTCGCTGAGCGGCTGCGCGATCGGCGTCCGAAATCGCTGATCTTTGACCCTGAGGAAATCGGGTTCGTGGTGAAAGAAACGGTCCCCATACCAGCGAGCGGAGACTATCAGGATCTCCCCTTGTGGAGGGGACTTACGATCGCTGCGGTCAGCGAGATTCGCAGGAATTACTCGCAGGACATCATCATCCCAATGACGCTCGTGCACCCGGACTATCTGACTGAGATACTCGACGGGTTAAGGCAGATCGACGATCAGCTGCTGCACATCTTTCTGATGCTTAACGAGGACCTATTGCGTCACCGGATCTCGAACCAGACCATGCATCCTGACCCGAATCGGAATGCGGAGATTCGAGAGTGGCGATTAGCGAATGTCGCCCGATGCTTGGCCGCAAGGGAACGGCTTCCGTCCACAACCCGTGTTCTCGATAGTGGTGCACACACCAGCGATGAACTTGCAGCGATGGTGCTCGACAGACTCGATCAGCGCACCTGATCGCCTTCGACGCCTGCGCAAAGGGTAGCGCGAGGGTGGTGGTCTCAGTCTGCTTTGCGATTATTCTCCTAAGCCGTACCGCCTGACGGTCGGTTTACGTGACGCGAATGGGCGACTTCCGTTTCGGAAAAGCACCACCGCGGCATAGAGACGCCAGCTGCCGAAGCCTCCGCCTTGAAGGGACACGAACCGTCGACCCGCAAGTTGGTCTACTAAGTGATTGAAATCCAAACGCTCAGGCAAGCGGGGTGTCGGCTGTAGCGTAACGTTAAATTATAGAACCTAAAGCTCCAAATGCTAAATGGTATCAAGGGGCCAAATAGCGGCGGCTACAGTCGCCGCCTTTAACGGATAACAACCCGCAACGACTTTCGAGCCTGATTGGCTTCGCACGGCCTAGACACCAGGGTTGCACATATTTCCAGCATACAATTACACTATAGCTGGATCAAGCCCAAGGTGCACGCCGTACTACGACGCACTTGATCTAAAGTTGGCCCTTATCTCATTGAGACGGATAAAGAAACTCCTCGCAAAGCTCGATTTGTGGCTTCAGCATCGCGGTTCGGCGGTGGACCGCCGTGGTCATCGGCTTCATCGGAGTGCTTCTCGTGGTCAAGCCGGGCTATCTGCCGTTCCAATTGGGTCATTTGGCTGCCATCGGCACCGGGCTGGCCACGGACGCGGCAATCATCATCCTCAGGCGCGTCGGCGGAAAGGTGAAGACCACCAGCATGCTGGGCATCAGTGCCCGGCGCTTGCAGCGCGGCTGAGGCACGACATATGAAGGCGTAGCTGGAAACCCCCGTCAGGCCAAAATTGGCGACAGGGTCTAGATCCCTTATTCTAAAGCGCGGACCGACCCATAGTCGCTATTGGAGTGTCTCAAGCCGCAGGTCGTAGAAACGGCCGAGGCTCCTCAAATGATCGACGATGTCAGCAACAGATGGTCACGCTTTCCTTATCGCTGGCAGATTTTATCGACCACCTCACCAACACGGTCGAAGTCTTCTGCCAGCAGATCGCTCTCTGCAAAACATAGCAATCTTGTCCTACTGCGGTGATTGGGCAGCCGGTGGCGAAGATCTCATCAACGAAATCCGGGATCTGATCTTTACGCATTTCATCCTCCTGATGGCAGGGCGCCGATCGCATGATCTGAATAAGGTATGATCGTCATGGCTGACTGACCGCGCGACGCTTTCAGCGGCGTTGAGGCATAACCGGAGAGCCGCCGTTCATACGTGATGCGGCCTGCACATAGGAAACATGTCCTCACCGTAGAAGTGCAGCCGGATATGATGGCGCCGGCACAGCCAGCGGACGTTCAAAGGCTCGTCATACCTGTCATGATGCGCGTCCACGTGCGCGCAATCACCGTCAATCGACTGATGTTATCCAACATCTGTCCGAGACCCTGCCAGGCATTCCTCAGCGCGCGTGACCAAGAACAACTTTTGAGGTAGGTTGGTGCTGAGTACGGCCGCAGCCTGATAGGCTGCCGCAGCTTGGTCTTGGAAACCAAGACGCGAAAGGAAATCCGCCCGCGTCGCGTGAAAAAGCGGGTAGGTCTCCACGTCCCACTCGTCCTCAATCGCCTTAAGGACCGCCATCCCTGCAGCGGGGTTCATGGCCCACGACACAGCGACTGCTCGATTGAGGGCAACTACGTATGTAGGGCTCAACAGGAAGAGCGCGTCATATCTCGCCAGTATCTCTCGCCAATTGGTGTCTCGAAAGCTCGCAGCCCGCGCGTGACAAGCAGAAATCAACGCTTGCAGAAGATACCATCCAGTGGGAGACGACATGCGGCATGCTCGCTCAACTATCTCCAGACCTCGACGTATGAGCAATCGATCCCACAAGCCACGATCCTGACGATCGAGCGGCACTGGCAAGCCTTGACGATCTTGTCGGGCAAGCAGCCGAGAGCACTGGAGTTCCATGAGGGCTAAAAGACCAAGTACCTCAGGCTCCTCTGGCTTGATATGCGCTAGGGTCAGGACTCATTGCTCATAGCCAGAAGATAACGGTCGCAGCGAGAGCGATGGCGGAGAGAAAGGCCATTGGGCACCGGTCGTAACGCGTAGCGACACGCCGCCAGTCTTTGAGACGCCCGAACATGATCTCGATCCGGTTGCGCCGTTTGTAGCGGCGTTTGTCGTATTTGATGGTCTTCTTGCGGGATTTTCGACCTGGAATGCAGGGAGTGATCCCCTTCGCCTGTAAAGCGTCACGATACCAGTCGGCATCATAGCCACGGTCGGCCAGCAACCATTTGGCCTTGGGAAGTTCATCAAGCAAGGCGGCAGCACCGGTGTAATCGCTGACCTGGCCTGCCGTTATGAAGAAGCTGATCGGGCGACCACTCGCATCCGTTACGGCATGAAGCTTGGTGTTCATGCCGCCTTTCGTGCGTCCAATCAGGCGGCCCGCGCCCCCTTTTTTACCCGCAAGCTGGAAGCCGTGCGGTGGGCCTTGAGATAGGTCGCATCGATCATGATGGTCTTGTGCTCTGCGGCTTCAGGCACGGCCAGACCTTCCATCATCTGGATAAATACGCCCTTGTCGCCCCAGCGTTTCCAGCGGTTATAAAGCGTCTTCGCCGGGCCATATTCCTTCGGCGCATCACGCCAACGCAGCCCGTTGCGGTTGACGAAGATGATGCCGCTCAGAACGCGTCGATCATCAACGCGCTGGCGGCCATGGCTCTTGGGGAAATAGGGCTGAAGACGAGCCATTTGCTCGTCCGTCAGCCAAAACAAATTACTCATCAGTCGGGCTCCTATACGCCCATCTGAATCACAGCCGTCAGTTCAAATCAATGGGTCCTGACCCTAAACACGGCATCCGCCGAAACGGTCGCTCATGCGCGTGAGCTTCTTGGTCCTTCGCTGCTTGCTATTCGCGCGGAGGCGGAGCGGGCGGCGAGACGACGCGGATAAACGCTTGGCCAAAAAGCCACCAACGGCGACGGTCCTCCACCTCGGTCAAGCAGCGAGAGGTAGAGTGATATCTCGATAGGTATAGGGGTCTGACGCTCAGTGGAACGAAAACTCACGTTAAGCAACGTTTTCTACCTCTGACGCCTCTTTTAATGGTCTCAGATGTCCTTTAGTCACCAGTTCTGCCAGCGTGAAGGAATAATGGCCGAGCATATTGATATGTCCGTGGCAAAGCGGGGAGAGGCGTGCGATATCTTCATCATTCAGTGTTTCACCTTGCGCCCGGAGATGATCCAGGGCTGCCTGCATATACATAGTGTTCCATAACACGACGGCGTTAGTGACCAGCCCCAGTGCGCCCAGTTGATCTTCCTGACCGTCGGTATATCGTTTTCTTATCTCACCTTTTTGACCGTGACAGATGGCTCTGGCAACGGCATGGCGGCTTTCTCCCCGATTAAGCTGGGTCAGAATGCGCCGGCGGTAATCTTCATCATCAATATAATTAAGCAGATACAGCGTTTTGTTGATGCGCCCCACTTCAATGATTGCCTGAGTCAGTCCGGAAGGACGTTCACTTTTCAGCAATGAACGGACCAGCACTGAAGCCTGTACTTTGCCCAGTTTCAGGGAGCCAGCGGTCCGGATCATTTCGTCCCACTGAAGGACTATTTTTCGGGGATCTGATTGCCCTCTGGCAATATCATTCAGCACGCCATAGTTGGCATCATGGCCCATTCGCCAGAAAACCGAAGCACCGGCATCAGCCAGGCGTGGAGAAAACTGGTATCCCAGCAGCCAGAAAAGGCCAAAGACAAGTTCGCTGGTACCTGCTGTATCGGTCATAATTTCGGTTGGATTCAGCCCGGTCTCCTGTTCCAGAAGGCCTTCCAGCACAAAGATAGAGTCCCTCAGCGTCCCCGGTATAACGATGCCATGAAAGCCGGAATACTGATCGGACACAAAGTTGTACCAGGTGATCCCTCTGTTATTACCAAAGTATTTGCGGTTCGGTCCGGCATTGATTGTTCTGACTGGCGTAACAAAGCGCATTCCATCTGCAGATGCCACTTCTCCGCCACCCCATATCTGTGCCAGTGGCAGCGTTGCCTGAAAATCAACCAGTCTGGCATTAGCGCTGGTGATAGTTTCAGCCCGCAGATAGTTCGCTTTTGTCCAGTTCAGCCGGTGTCGGGTCAGTGCAGGAACATTTGATCTGATCAGTGGTTCCAGACCGATATTGCAGGCTTCAGCCATCAGCACGGCGCTGATGCTGACGGGCAGATCATCAACTCTGGCACTGGCTTCACTAGCATGGAAAAACTCATCAGCAAATCCGGTATGGGCGTTAATTTCGAGCAGCAACTCCGTTAAATCCACCGGAGGGAGCAGATCACTGATCATTTTGCTCAGTCGTTTCAGACTGTCCGGCTCATCAAGACTGGCGAGGGGAGAAATTGTCAACCGGGGCTTCGGGCCAGAAACATCGAGTTCGACAGCCTCATTTTCGCCAAGACGTGCAGCAACCTGTCTGTAACGACTATCAAGCTGATGACCCAGAGATTTTATTGCTTCCTGCGGGTCTGTCGGGGGCACTGTTGCAAAGTTAGCGATGAGGCAGCCTTTTGTCTTATTCAAAGGCCTTACATTTCAAAAACTCTGCTTACCAGGCGCATTTCGCCCAGGGGATCACCATAATAAAATGCTGAGGCCTGGCC
>NZ_VOYQ01000076.1:0-6805 GCF_013420195.1 Acinetobacter sp. YH01024 | reverse complement strand
CTATTTAAGTGATGTGCTGAAAAGGTTGCCGACACATAAAGTGACTCAGATTGAAGAATTGCTACCACACCGCTGGAAACCTAAATCGAATTAAAAAATAGGCATGGGGTTCAGCGGACGCTTACGTAATATCTAAATGGATGACATGATAAAAACAAAAAAGGACGCTAGGCGTCCTTTTTTGCAGATATTAAAACTTAGAAATTAAATTTAAGTGCTATTGGTCTTAAATACTTTCTTTATAGATACGATCTGCTTCTTCAAATTTTTCAGTGACTTCAGCAGATGGCGCTTTGCCCATTAAACTCACAATGATGATTGCAATGAGTGAGCAGATGAAGCCCGGTATAATTTCATAAACGCCTGTATCGCCCCAGAGGTTTTTCCATAGAATAACCATAACCGCACCGACCACCATACCTGCTAAAGCACCATTGAGTGTCATGCGTTTCCAAAACAATGACATGATAATCAGTGGGCCAAATGCAGCACCAAAGCCTGCCCATGCATATGCTACGAGACCAAGGACTTTAGAGTCAGGATTACCCGCCATATAGATCGCAAGAAGCGCAATCATTAACACCATGAAACGGCCGACCCAAACCAATTCTTTTTGTGAAGCATTTTTGCGTAAGAATGATTTATAAAAGTCTTCAGTTAAGGTACTTGAGCAGACTAAAAGCTGACAGCTGAGGGTACTCATGATCGCAGCTAAAATCGCAGCCAATACAATACCTGCAACCCATGGGTTAAATAGAATTTTAGTCAATTCCATAAAGACCGTTTCAGGGTTTGCTGTTACGACACCTGCCAGTTCTGGATGCTGTTGAAAATAAGCAATACCGAAGAAGCCTGCTGCAACTGCGCCACCGAGGCAGAGCGTCATCCATGTCATACCAATACGGCGTGCATTGGGAATCGATTTAACAGAATCTGCTGCCATGAAGCGGACTAAGATATGCGGTTGACCAAAATAGCCTAAGCCCCATGCCAACAAAGACATGATTGCGACAAAACTTAAGTCAGCAAATACATTCATCGCTTGAGGGCGTGCTGCTTCTAGTGCCAGAGTGAACTGGCTTAAATCAGAGAACGACAACATGACCACGATAGGGGTAAGTAGCAAGGCAAAAATCATAAAGCCCGCTTGAATGGTATCGGTCCAACTGACAGCAAGGAAGCCACCAATAAACACATAGCTCACCGTTGCAATGGCACTGATCCAAAGCGCAGTGCTATACGACATACCAAACATACTTTCAAATAATCGAGCGCCTGCAACCATGCCTGAAGCACAGTAAATTGCGAAGAAAATCAAAATAATCACAGCAGACACGATACGTAAGATTTTCTTTTGATCGTTAAAACGATTTGAGAAATAGTCAGGTAGGGTTAAAGCATTATTTTGAACTTCGGTATGTACACGGAGACGACCTGCAACAAGTAGCCAGTTGAGCCAAGCACCAATGATCAGACCAATTGCAATCCACATTTCAGATAAACCTGAAAGGTAAATCGCACCCGGAAGACCCATGAGCAACCAACCACTCATATCCGATGCACCTGCAGAAAGGGCAGTGACAAAGCTCCCTAATCGGCGGCCACCTAAAATGTAGTCAGAAAAGTTACTGGTCGCACGGTATGCAAGTAAACCGATCACGACCATGGCGACAATATAAAAGAGAAAGGTAATTAGGGTGGGATTCAGGGAGCTCATACGGTATCCGCTTTGGCGTTGGACAATTGCGTTTAATTAGGGGACTCAATGGGATTTGCCTAAGCCAAGTAGGTGAAATCGAACGATAAGTCCTAAAACGTCAAAAAAATAACGTGAAATTTAAACATAAATTCACAAACTTTGCCTTCTTTTTTGTTTTGGGCATAAAAATGGGCCGTATGTCACGACCCATTTTAATTAATGTGAAGATTTAGTTATTACGACCCATCACACCACGAATCGTATTCAGTACATCTGCAGGTAATACCACAGTTTTGGCATTATTAGATTTAGCCATATCTTGCATGGCTTTGACGTATTGTTCACCCAGTAAGTACGCAACTGGAATTTCTTTATCGCCGACGGCTGAACTCACCATTTCAATTGCACGTTGAGAAGACTCTGCCAGTACCACTTGAGCTTCTGCATCACGACGAGAGGCTTCTAAACGACCATCTGCTTCTAAAATAGCCGCTTGTTTTTCACCGTCTGCCTTGGTGACTGTTGCACGACGTTGACGTTCAGCGGCCGCTTGCTCTTCCATCGCAGCTTGCATGGTATGAGAAGGTTTAATATCTTGAATTTCTACAGTTTTAAGCGTAATACCCCAGTCAGAGATATCATCAGAAATAGCAGCTTTAAGTTTAGCCTTAATATGATCACGCGATGATAGTGCATCATCGAGGTCCATTTCACCGACAATTGAACGTAAAGAGGTTTGAACTAAGTTTTGAATCGCCCATGTGTAGTTTTCAATACCATAAACTGCTTTTTCAGGCGTGGTTAAGTTGATATAAGCCACAGCATTCATCAGCAGTACCGCATTGTCACGTGTGATCACTTCCTGAGAGGGAATATCTAACACGATATCTTTGGTTGTCACTTTATAAGCCACTTCATCGACATACGGAATCACAAAGTTCAGCCCCGGATTGAGCGTTGTATGGTATTTACCTAAACGCTGAACAATCCATTTATAACCTTGGGGAACAATACGGACACCTTTAAAAATGGTGACGGCTACAAAAACTAAGAGCGCTAAAAAAACAATAGAAACACCAGACATGTCATTTCTCACTTATTTATGGATTGTCAGTGGGGTTGTTGCTGCTGTGCAGTTGGACGACTAAATCATTGCCTAAAATATCGGTCACGCGAACACGGTCGCCGACTTGAAGTGCATCTTGGGTACGGCAATGCCATTCGTCTGAACCTAAAACAGGCATCGGGAAGCGAACTTTAACGCTGCCATGATTGAGCTGGGTTTGAATCACCATACCCACTTGGCCAATCGTCGCTTCACGGGACAGACCTGCTTTGGTTTTATCGATGGATAAAGGCTTAATAAATTTGAACCACAAAAATGTGCAGAGCACGGCAAAAATAATCCAAACCACAATTTGGACATTAAAGTCCATGGATGGAAAGATCCAATATAAGATCCCAACCAAAATTGCAGAAACACCAAACCAGAGCGCTGCAAAAGACGGCAAAATCAGTTCAAAAAGCATCAAAGCGACGCCCAATACAAACCAGTGCCAAGGTTCTAAAATAAATTCCATACATCTACTCTTATATAAGGGTGAATTGATATAGATGAACCAGTATCTATATCAATGTAGCAGATGTATAACTCAATGAATATAAAAAAAATCGTTGAATTATATTTTCGCTTTTGGTGCTGGTTTAAAGGCCGCAGGGGAGTGTTTAAAGTTATCGATCGCCTTAATAATGCTATTCACTTTGAGCTGTGCGGCTTTTTCACCTTCTAAAATCGTCGCATTGCTCGACTTCAAATCGAGTGTGCCAATATGTCCCACTTTCGGTTGAATCACGAAATTGGCATTTTTTAGTTCTTCATTAATACTTTGTTGTCCCATTATGTTAATGGTTTGATCGAGTAAACCAAACATGCTTACGGCTTTGCTACCGTCAGGACGCGCAGAAATATCAACCGCAATCACGATATCTGCACCCATATCACGTGCCGTTTTCACCGGAATCGGGCTGACTAAGCCACCATCGACATATTTCACCCCTGCAATGGTTGCAGGTACAAATACATTTGGAATGCTGCACGATGCACGTACCGCTTGGCCTGCATTACCACGGTTAAATTCAGTTTTACTGCCATTATCCAAACGGGTGGCTACAGCAGCAAAGCGCTTTGGAAATTGTTCAATTGATTTATTGCCGACGTTTTTATTGACAAAGTCTTGCAGTTTTTGCCCTTGAATAATGCCTTGGCTATTTAAGGTTAAGTCACGAATATCGGACTCTTTGAAATTCAGTGCCAATTGCTGCATTTGATATGGTGTTTTACCGCTGGCGTACAAGCTACCAACAAAACTACCCGCACTGGTCCCAGTCACAATTTTAGGTTTAATACCATGTGATTCGAGTACTTTAAGCACGCCAATATGAGCAAAACCTTTGGCACCGCCACCACCGAGCGCAATCGCGATCACCGGTTCACGTGCTTTGGCTGGTGTAGATGTCGTGGTCGCAGGTGTTTTGGTTGCAGAATCACAGCCATTGAGTGCCAATACAAAGAGGCTAGGAATCAGGTATTGCAAAAGTTTCATGGGTGAAATCTGATGGTTAAATATACAAAGTGCACATCACATCAAAAAAATAGCCATTTGACTAGGGCTTTTTCCAGTGCTTTTGTAACGGCAAGGCCAACCATTCGGGATTTTTCGGGGAAAATTTGCCATCATAAATCTTCAAAATTTTTTCGAGATCAGTTTCAAAATCTCCACTGGGTTCAAAAACACCCAAGCAATGAATGGTTTTCTTTGTATAATCAAAGCTAAACATCACGATAGGAATCTGTGCTTCATAGGCAATATAGTAAAAACCACTGCGGATTTTATCGGCTTTTTTTCGTGTTCCCTCAGGTGCCATTCCAATCCAAATTTGATCTGTCGCTTGGACAATCTCAGCAATTTCACGTGTCAGTCCATGTGGATTTTCACGTTGCACAGGGATCACGCCGACCCAATCCAAAAGTGGTTTTAAGGGGGTATCAAAAAGGGTGTTTTTACCAAAAATGGTTATTTTTATCCCGATTCCAAGCAAGGCGAGAAAACCATGCCATGCATCTATATTAGAAGTATGCGGAGAAATGATCGCCACAGCTTTGGCAAGGTTGGGAAATTCGCCGTCAAATTTCCAACCTTGTGCCAAAAAAAGTTTTTTAAAAATTGCGCGGCTCAGAGTGGAACCACGTGATGGAACTTGATCGGGCAAAACTGGAAATAATTGAGTCTTTTGATTCATTGCATATTCTTATATAGGTGAAATCCATTTTTGATGTGATGCACATTTAAAAGTATGGCATCAGCATTGACCTTATCTTAGGTCGATGATTTTTTTAGATCATTGGCAAAATAGCCGTATTTTGACTACTCTAAATGTAACTTCAGCGCATTCAACATTTAGGAACTTATGATCCAGCTTCGTCAGCTCTATCTTTTACTGTTTTCCTTATATTGGGCGCAAGGGTTACCTGTCGGTTTTATGACACATGCTTTACCGGTGATTTTAAGAGCGCAAGGTGTGTCTTTGGCGCATATTGGTGGCTTTGGATTACTCATGCTGCCATGGTCGATCAAAGTTATCTGGGCACCGTGGATTGATCGACATGGTTCAAGGTCCAAAGGGCACTATCGGAGTTGGATTATTCCAATGCAGTTGTTGTCCGTGGTGGTCTTGGTCTTCCTATCATTTTTGCCGATCCAAAGCTTGAATGAACCGATGTATTTGCTGCTATTTTTTGTGGCTTTACTCAGTATGAATTTGGTTGGTGCGACTCAAGATGTCGCAACCGATGGCTTGGCCGTCAATATTTTAAAAACTGACCAGCAGCACTGGGGCAATTCTTTTCAGGTGATTGGTTCAAGACTCGGCTTTATCGTGGGTGGCGGTGCTGTGCTTTGGGCCTTGGATTGGTTGGATTGGCAAGCCACCTTTCTGTTTTTAGCGGCATTGGTATTCATCAATACGATTCCTATTTTTCTCTATCGAGAACCTTTAAAGCCACAGCTCAACATAATTTCCTCTCAAGAGAATGATAACAACCATAAGCATACTTCAGCCTTGTTCTACGCTATTCGCCAGTATTTGACTTATTTTTCTCAAACTAAAACCCTCACACTGTGGCTCATGATCTTATTGAGTTTTAAGCTTGCAGATGGTCTGGCAGGACCCTTACTTAAGCCGCTGATGGTCGATTTAGGATTGAGTTTTAGTCAAATCGGTCTGTATGTCACCATGTTAGGTGCGGTGGCTGCTTTAATTGGGGCGGGGCTTGCAGGTCTAAGCTTGAAGTATATTTCTCGGGCGCAGGCCTTGGTTTTCTATTCGGTATTGAAAATATTCAGTTTATTGGCCTATGCATGGCTGGCTTTACAGTTCGAGGCTAAACGGCAGGTTCATGAATGGCTGATCTATGGGATCAATGCTGCCGAAGACATGATTTCAGCCATGCTGCTCGTGATCATGCTGACTTTGGTGATGCAATATAGTCGTAAAGCATTTGCAGCAACGGACTTTACATTTCAGGTTGCCATTATGGCGACGGTGAGTGGGGGGCTGTATAGCATCAGTGGCATAGTGGCCGATCAGTTGGGTTATAGCACTTATTTATTTTGGATCACAGGTTTGGCTGCATTGAGCTTAGTCCCGATTCTATTTTGGGGAAAAGCATCAAAAAATGACCAAAATCACTTCTAAATCATGATTTTGGTTGTTTTTTATCAGCTAAAGCACTAAAAGAGCAATGCAAATATTATTTTAATAATTTTGTAATATGTTTCGCGTGTGTAATATCTGTTACAAAATAATTTAAGGAAATTTTTTGATGAAAACTAAGTTAGCAGCGGCTATCGCATTGAGCCTTTTGGCTGGGTCAACCTTTGCAGCACCAACCTTCTACGGTGAAATTGATGCGTCTGTTGATTAGGGTCTGTTGACATTTGTTGATTAAAAAAATAGCGAGATAGTAAAATTAAATCGCCAAACCCAATTTTACACTCGCTATGCCTCGAACAATGCTAAATGATCAACACTGGTCCAAGTTACTTG